>NZ_OBMJ01000002.1:300000-447375 GCF_900199205.1 Streptomyces sp. 1331.2
GCCTTGCGGTGCAGTGCGGCCGTGCAGGCGCGCAGGGCCTGGGCGAGCGCCTGGCTGGTTTCGACGGCAGGCCACGCCTCCCGGACGGCGAAGGCGGTGGTGCGTGCGAGGGAGGTGAGCAGGCCCGGGCCGAGCGTGTCATGGGCTGCGTGCTGGACCAGGGCGTGGACGCGCAGCAGCCCGAACGACCGGTCCGGGCCGGCCGGGAGGTGATCGGCGAGGCTGAGCCGGTGGAGGATCTCCAGCACGAGCGCCACCCGGTGGGCGCTGACGTCCGGGGTCGGCAGGGGAGGGGCTTTGCGGGCGCTGCGGGCGCTGCGGGCGCTGCGGGCACCGCGGGTTTTACGGGCTTTGCGGAACCGGAGGAGTCGCCTCCCGGTAGCCCCGGGCGCGGATGCCCCCGCGGCGTCGGCAGCCTCCGCGGCCTCCGCCCGCCGGGCCTGCCGTGCGATGAAGGCCCGAGCGGAGGGAGCCGTGAGAATCCTGTCCGGTATGCCGTGCGGGTCGAGCCACGACGCCAACTGCAGGACCGGCGTCGCCTGGCCGAGCGAGTGCAGGTCCGCGCGCTCCAGGCTCAGCGCGAGGACGGCGGCGAGCGTCGACGTCTGGTCGTCCGGCAGCTGGTTCGGCGCCAGCTCGGCGAGCGGCCGCCGGGAGCGCACCATCTCCCGGTAGTGGCTGCTCGTCATCCCGGAACGGGCCGAGTCGATCAGGTACGACGCGGCCTGGGCGAGAGCCAGCGGCAGCCGGCCGAGGTCCTCCCCCAACGCCGCCAGCTCGTCGTCCCCCTCGGCCGGGCACCACCGTCGGAGGCGCCGCCGCAGGTACGCCAGGGTCTCGGCCGGGCTGAACAGCCCGACCTCGATCTGGGTCCTCCCGTCGGCGAACCACAGCGGATCCCGCCGCCGGGTCGTCACGACCACCTGCCCCGACGCCCGTCTCGGCGGCCACAGCCGGGCCAGGTCGCCGGCGTCCTGGACGTCGTCCAACACGACCAGCCATCGCTTCGACGTGGTGCTCAACCAGGCCAGGAACAGCTCCGGCGCCGCGTCGAAGTCCGCCGGATCGCCGCCGGCCACCTGCGCCGCCGCCTGCGTGTACGCCTGCCGCACCGCCTGGCGGCTGCTCGCGGTCACCCACAGCAGCAGATCCAGCGAGCCGGCCTCCAGCAGGGAGTGCGCATGATGGGCGGCCAGCTGCGTCTTCCCCACCCCGCCCATCCCCGCGAGCACCTGGCACAGCACCACCGGCCCACCGCCACCCGCGGCGTCCGCCACCGTCTCCGTCAGGCCCCGGTCCTGGAACGCATCCGCGATGGCGGGCATCACCCCGACCTGTAACGGCCAGGGCGGCTCCGCCGCGGACACCGTGACCCGACCCCCCTGGACCACGGGCCCGGTGAACGTGCCACCGTTGATCACATTGGTCACCCGACCGTCGACGCCGGCCACAAGCCCTCCCGGAACTCCCTGAGGACGAAACACCCCAGGGACCGCCCCATCATGCCGGACCGCGAGCGGCGGCATCAGCCCTTCTGATGCGCGCTGAAGCAGAGCGCGTTGGACGGGATCGCGACCGCGGCCCCAGGATGGCCGAATGACCGTTACCTCTGCCATCGCCTCCTTCGCCGTGGTCGCCGGCATGCTGACCATCATGCCGGGACTGGACACCGCCCTGGTGCTGCGCTCCGCCATCACCCTGGGCCGGCGCCGGGCCTTCGCGACGGCGCTGGGGATCCTCTGCGGCGTCCTCGTCTGGGGCGTGGCCGCCGCGGTCGGCGCCACCGCGGTGCTCACCGCCTCCCACCTGCTGTACGACGCGCTGCGCGTGGCCGGCGCCGGGTACCTGGCGTGGCTGGGCATCGGCATGCTCCGCCGGACGCTCAAGCAGCGCGGCCGCCCCGTGTCGGGGGAGACGGCCGGCACGGCGGACGGAGCGCAGGAGGCCACGACCGCGGAGGCGACCTGGGCGCGGTCCTGGGCCCGCGGCCTGGGCACCAGCCTGCTGAACCCCAAGAACGGCGTCTTCTACATGGCGATGCTGCCCCAGTTCATCCCCAGCGGTGCCCCGCACCTGCCGATGGGCGTCGTCCTGGCGACCGTCCACGACCTGGAGGGGCTGGTCTGGTTCAGCGCCCTGATCTTCGGCACCCACCTCGTCCGCCGCTGGCTCAACCGCGCCTCGGTCCAGCGCGCCATCGACGCGATCACCGGCACGGTCCTCGTCGCCTTCGGCATCAAGCTGGCCCTCGCGGCGGACTGACCACAACGGCCTGCGGCCACCCTACGATCCTCCGGCCGAGCCTCAGCTGCCCGCGGTCACGGTGGAGACGGGCTGGCCCAGCAGGCCGGCCACGAGGGCATCGGATCCCACGGGCAGCAGGCGGTGCGCGTCCGTCGCGTTCTCCAGGCCGACCACGAGCGCGATGCAGACGTCCGCCGCCTCGGCGGGCCCGACCCCTTCGACGGTGCCCGCCACGGCGAAGAGGCCGGTGAGCAGGTGGCGCAGCTCGGCGGTGAAGGCGGAACATATCCCGCCGAAGAGGCGGGCCTTGTCGTCGAGGAGTTCGGCCGTGTGCGGGGAGTCCTCGGACAGGGCGAGGACGAGTTCGAGCTTGGCGGCGAGGACGCCCCGGACACGGGCGGCGTACGGTACCGCGCTGTCGGCCGCTGCCCGGCGGGCCCGCGCGAGCGCCTGCGCGTGCAGGCGCTCGGCGAGCCGCCGGAAGGCGTCGTCCTTGCTGCGGACGTACTGGTAGACCGCGGACCGGGACACGCCCATGGTGGTGGCGATGTCGTCCATCGTGGTGCGCCGCACGCCGTACCTGGTCAGGCAGTCGTACGTGGCGTCGAGGACCTCGTCGAGCCGGTCGGTGCCCATCGGGGTCAGGCCAGCTTCTTGAGCAGCTCGGCAGCGAGCGGGGCGGAGGAGGCCGGGTTCTGGCCGGTGACCAGGTTGCGGTCGACGATCACGTTCGGCGCCCACGGCTCGCCGACCCGGACGTTCACGCCGGCCTCGGTGAGGCGGTCCTGGAGCAGCCACTTCGCCTTGTCCGCGAAGCCCGCCTGGGTCTCCTCGGCGTTGGTGAAGGCGGCGACGTCGTAGCCGGCGAAGACGTTGGTGCCGTCGGCCCTGACGGCCGCCAGCAGCGCGGCCGGGGCGTGGCAGACCACCCGAGCGGCTTGCCGGACTCCAGGGCGACGGTGAGGAGGCGGCCGGAGTCGGCGTTGACCGCAAGGTCCTCCATGGGGCCGTGGCCGCCGGGGTAGAAGACGGCCGCGTAGTCGTCGAGGTCCACGTCCGCGACCTTGATCGGCGACTGCAGCTCGCCGAAGCCGGCCAGGGCGTCGGCGATGCGGTCGGCGTTCTCCTGGCCACCGTTGACCTCAGGGGCGAGGCTGCCCTTGTCGACGGCGGGAACGACACCGCCGGGCGTGGCGACCACGATCTCGTGACCGGCCGCCTTGAAGGCCTCGTACGGAGCGACGGCCTCCTCGGCCCAGAAGCCGGTGGGGTACTTGGTGCCATCGGCCAGCGTCCAGTGGTCGGCGCCGGTGACGACGAAGAGGATCTTCGACATGAGGTGGTTCTCCGAGGGTGCGGAGCCCGTACGGGCCGTAGGGATCGGGAACGCGGTGCGTCGCCGATCCGTAGGGATCGGGGACGGTGCGTCGCCGCCGCTGCTGACGTTTCCGAAGCACTGACACTTCGCACTCGGTTCGTCAGTGTGGCGACGTCCTCGAAGGTAGAACGTCTACCCCATCGGAATCCAATAGGCTCGTGCATGTGAGAGATAGGGATTCCAATGGGCAGTCGGGAATGCCGTCGCCGCAAGGCAGCGGCCTTCTCGATCTGAACCTGCTGCGCACGTTCCTCGCCGTGTACCGCGCCGGCACCTTCACCGCGGGCGCCCGCGTGCTGGGCCTTTCACAACCGACGGTGACGACGCAGATCCGCTCGCTGGAGAGCCAGCTGGGCCGGGAGCTGTTCGAGCGGCTGTCCCGCGGTGTCGCCCCGACCCCGTTCGCCGACGAGCTGGCCGCGCGGGTCATGGAGCCGCTGGACGCCCTCGGCCCGGTCGGCGGCGGCGCCCTCTTCGGCGAGAGCGACGCGGAGCCCGTGCACCTGGCGGGGCCCGCCGAGTACCTCACGCACTGCGTCATGCCGACGCTCGCCCCGCTCGTCGACAAGGGGGTGCGCCTGCGCGTCGCCTTCGGCCTCACCGACGATCTGCTCGACGGACTGCGCGCCGGCCGGCACGACCTGGTGGTGGCCACCCTGCGCCCACGCGGCCGCGCGCTCGCCTCCGTACCGCTGGCCGACGAGGAATTCGTCCTGGTCGCCGCACCTTCATGGGCCGAACGGATCGGCTCGCGCCTTGCCACCGAGGGACCGGCAGCGCTGCACGGAGTGCCGCTCGTGTCGTACGCCGAGGACCTGCCGATCGTCCGCCGCTACTGGCGCCATGTCTTCGGCAGGCGGTTGACCTGCAGTCCGACCGTCACCGTGCCCGACCTGAGGGCCGTCAGGGCAGCCGTCGTCGGCGGCGCCGGGTTCAGCGTGCTGCCGCGCTACCTGTGCGCCGACGACCTGGCCTCAGGCGCCCTGGCCCTCCTCAACGATCCGGACGACCCACCGATCAACACCGGCTTCCTGGTCCAGCGCCCGGGGTCGTCCACGAATCCCCACGTCGCGCTGGTTCGCGACCACCTGCTGCGCTCCGTCCAGGGGTCATCACACCGGTGATCGTGGGCCCGCAGTCTCAGGTGAGGGCGGTGACGATCAGGGTGAAGGCGGCGACGATGACGGCGACGCGGGCGTAGTGGTAGCGGTCCCAGCGGTTCATCTGCTCCTTCCAGTCGTCGGGCCGGTTCTCGGCGGTCCACGTCTTGCCCCGGTTGTTGATCGGGACGAGCAGCAGGAGCGACATGACCACGCTGAGGACCAGCAGCGCGCCGGAGGTGACGACGAGTCCGGCGCCGGGGCGGTGCCAGCCGGCGACGGCCCAGATCACGACGAGGAGGAGTGAGCCGATGTACCAGACCGGCATGACGGCGCCGAGCATCCGGCCGCCGTGGCTGCGGGCGCGCTGGTTGCTGTCGTCGGGGAGGGCGTTGAAGATCGGGTTCATGACGAAGGCGACGGAGAACTCCACGCCCACCATCAGGCCGACGAGCACGGTGGTGAGGATTTCGAGTGCGTCGAGCATGGCTGCCCCTCCTGGAATCCAGTGCAGATCTAGTGCCGCTAGGCGATGAGGCAACGCTAGTACTGCTGCCGCTTGATTGTCTAGCGGCGCTAGGGTCGAATCGTGTCCGGCTGATGCCCGATGCCTGCCTTGTGCCCGTCGAACGACCACCGCGTTTGCCGGGAACACGAAGGCGGCACCCGATATGCTTCCCCGCCTGGGAGGTGCTTCCGGCCGAAGCGGGCTCGGACACCTGCCGGACACCACACTTCATGACGCGACGACGGGGTGCATGCGATGCCTCTTGAGGGCGAGTACGAGCCGAGTCCGGCACAGTGGGTGCGCGATCAGGTCGAGCTGTACGAGAGTTCGGGCGGCACCCGGGGAACGACGCTCCGGGACACGGGCCTGCCGGTCATCATCCTCACGACGCGCGGCGCGAAGAGCGGCAAGATCCGCAAGACCCCGTTGATGCGCGTGGAGCACGAGGGGCGGTACGCGGCCGTGGCCTCGAAGGGCGGCTTCCCGCGCCACCCGGTCTGGTACTTCAACGTCACGTCCGACCCGCACGTGGAGCTCCAGGACGGGCCCGTACGGCAGGACATGACGGCCCGTGAGGTCACCGGGGACGAGAAAGCCGAGTGGTGGGAGCGCGCGGTCGCCGCGTACCCGCCGTACGCCGAGTACCAGGAGAAGACGGACCGGGTGATCCCCGTCTTCGTGCTGGAGCCCGTGCGCGGGTAGGGCGGTGAAGGGTGCCCGCCATCGGCGGGCACCCCCCGGCGTTCCTGTCATGCCGTCACGCCGTCACGCCGTCACGCCGGCGGGATCGGCCCGAGGTACGTGCCGCCGGAGGCGTCGATGGTCTGGCCGGTCACCCAGCGGCCCTGCGGTCCCGCCAGGAAGCCCACGACGTCCGCGACGTCCTCGGGCCGGCCGATCCGGCCCAGAGCGGTGATCGCCTCCAGCCCGGCCATCGCCGCGGGGGCGCTCGTCCATGCGGACGTCATGTCGGTGAGGACCACCCCCGGGTTGACGGTGTTCACGGTGATCCCGCGCCGGCCGAGGTCGTTGGCGAGCGGTGCCGCGAGAGCCGCCAGCGCGGCCTTGCTCACGGTGTAGCCGACCTGGAGGGGCGAGCCGATCCGGGTCGCCGCCGAGGCCACGTTCACGATCCGCCCGCCGTCGCGCAGCAGCGGCAGCACCCGCTGGATCACGAAGACGGGCGTGCGCACGTTGATCGCCATCACCCGGTCGAACTCCTCCTCGGTGATCTGCCCGATCGAACCGGTCAGGTGGATACCGGCGTTGTTGACCAGGACGTCCAGGCCGTCCTCGCCGTGTTCGGCCAGCCCGGCCGTCAGCCCCTCCGACAACTCCTCCGGCGCGCCGTTCTCGCCGAACCGCGCCCGCACCGCGAACGCCCGGCCGCCGGCCTTCGCGATCAGCTCCACGGTCTCCGCGGCCGATTCCCCGTTGCTGCCGTAGTGCACCGCGACCAGCGCCCCGTCGGCGGCCAGCCGCAGCGCGATCGCCCGCCCGATCCCGCGCGAGCCGCCGGTCACCAGCGCCGTCCTGCCGTCCAGTTCCCCCACGATCACCGCTCCCCTCCCGCCGTCCCGGCCTCGGCCTCGGCCTTTGCCGTTGCCTTTGCCGAAGCGGATCCGGATCCGATTCCCGTCACGGCCCGATGCCGGACACCCACTCATCCATGCCCGGAGACGAAGCGCGGAACCACCGCCGCCCCGAGGAACGGTGAAGCCAAGGTCGCCGCCCCTTCGGGCTGCCGGAAAAGGCCCCGCGCCGTCCGGCCGTTCGTGCCAGGATGCTCGGCATGTCTGCTCGTGCTCTGAGCTTCGGCGCGGTCGCGGAAGCCTACGAAAGGTTCCGGCCGGGGTATCCCGAGGAGCTCTTCGAGGTGGTGATGACGTACGCGGGTCGGCCGGTTCGGACGGCCCTGGAGATCGGCGCGGGGACGGGCAAGGCGACCCGCCTGTTCGCCGGGCACGGGGTCGCGGTCACGGCGACGGAGCCCGACGCCGCCATGCTCGCCGAGCTGAACCGGGCCGTGCCCGCGAACGTGACGCCCGTGCGGGCCTCCTTCGAGGACCTGCGGCCGGGCGGAACCCACGGATTGGTCTACGCGGCGGCGGCCCTGCACTGGACACGCCCCGAGGGCCGGTGGTCGAAGGTGGCAGCGCTGCTGGAGCCGGAGGGCGTGTTCGCCTCGTTCGGCGGCCCGGTGCAGCTCGCCGACCCGGCCGTCGAGGAGTCCGTACGCGCCGCGCGGGCGCCGTTCCTGGACAGCGACGAGATCCCGTCCCCCGACGGGACGGCACCGGACGAGCAGATGCAGTGGCCGGGTACGGAACTGCAACGGTCCCCGCTGTTCCACGACGTCCGGCAGCACGTCATCGAGCGGCGCCTGACGATGAGCGCCCCCGACTACGTCGGCCACCTGTCGACCATCTCCGCGTACCTCCAACTGCCCCTACCGACACGCCTGCAGGCGTTCGACGCGATCACCCGCGTCCTGCCGGGGACGGTCGAGATCGCCGCCGACATCACCGTCCACCTCGCACGCCGGCGCCCCGCATAGGGGTGGCATTCCCGCGAGTCGAGACGCGTGAGGCGCGCAGTCAGCGCTGGGCGCGGCGGAAGTCGCCCGGGGTGAGGCCGGTTTCGCGGAGGAAGAACTTGCCGAAGTTGGTCGGCTCGCTGAAGCCGAGGGTGCGGCCGATCGCGGCGACCGGCAGATCGGTGTGGGCGAGGAGGCGCTGCGCCTGGAGGGCCACGCGGGCGTCGGCGAGCTGCTTGGCGGTGCGGCCGGTGGCGGCCAGGCAGACGCGGGTGAGGGTGCGGGGGGAGTAGCCGAGACGGGCGGCGTAGTCCTCGACCGAGCGGGTGGCGGCGAAGGATCGTTCCAGCTCGCGCCGGAAGGCGAGGTGGACGTCGGGGCCGGCTGCCGGGCCTGCGGCCGGGTCCGGCCCCGGGATCCGTGCGATGCGGATGAGGAACGCGCCGAGGAGCTGGCGCAGGAGAACACCCGTCAGGTCGGTGGCGGCCTCCGTGGCCTGCGCGGCCTGGAGCGCGGCGTACTCCGCTTCCAGCTCGGCCGTGGCCCGGTCGAACGCGCCGAAGTCGGTGGGCGGCAGCTGCCACGCGACGGGCCCGAAGCCGTCGAGCACCCGGTGGGCCGCGGGCAGGGGCGGCGGGAAGTCCGGTGTGAACAGGAGCAGCGAGGCGTCGAGGTCCGCCGGTCGGCCGCTCGCGTCGGACGGCAGGCGCTGCACCTGGCCCGGGCGCAGGTGCAGCAGCGTGCCGCGGGCGCACGGGTACCGGACGAAATCGACCATCACCGTGCCCTCGCCGTCGCGCACGAGCACGAGCTGGTGGAAGTCGAGACGGCTGGGCCGCCGGGCCACCGAGCTTTTCAGACGCGCCTTCAGCGCATCGAAGCTCAGGACCTCGATGCCGGTGTGCCGTCGGTCCGGGTTGTCGTAGGCGATGTCGACGACGTCGCGCTGTCCATTTTCGACCATGGTGAGTCCCGACCCTACCTCGCCGCCCGGGCAGCCTGGGCGGGATCGTGGAGGCACGGCAGCCGAGGGCCGCCGACCCCATCGAGAAGCGAGGACCTTCCACCATGTCGTCCCCCGTCATCACCGACCCCGTGCAGCTGCCCAAGGCTTTCGAGGAGGCCCTGAACGCCGGCGACGTCGACGCCGTCCTGGCCCTGTTCGCGCCGGGCGCGGCCATGCGCACGGTGACCGGCGAGCACATCACCGGCACCGAGGCGCTGCGCGCGGAGATCGGCGGCACCGTCGCCGCGCGCGGCAGGCTGACGAACGTCCAGCGGCACACCCTCGTCGGCGCGGGCACCGCACTGCTGGTCACCGACTGGACCCTGGAGATCGACACCCCGTCCGGCGACCGGATCGCCCCGACCGGCACCACCGCCAACATCGCCCGCCAGAACACCGACGGCCACTGGCACTTCGCCCTCCTGAACCCCCTCGGCACCGCCTGACCGGCCACACCCCCGGCCCCGCCGGGGTCCCAGGGCCGCCTGTGCCCACCCGCGCCGGGGCGGGTGGGCACAGGCGGCCGGTTTGCCGACCACCCGGCGGGCCGCCGGACCTCGACTGACACCACGGGCACCACAGGCACCACCGGCACCATTGACCCCGCTGGCCCTGCTGACCTCGCTGACACCACGCTCGCACCCGGCCGGCGAAGGAGCTGCCTTGGCGCAGGTGCCGCCTGGGGAACCGGCCGGCACCGTCGTACGGGCTATCCCTGCCGTCTCCACCACGACGGCTCGCCGAATCCGAGTGGCGCGTTCGTACCACTGTGCGGGTATCCGCGCTGGTCCTGAGCGGGATTCGCGGATTCTCGTGTGCGGGCCGGCGACGGTTCGTACGATCCGGTCCGGGACCGGCCGAACGGCCGGCCACTGGAGCAAGGGAGCGGGCCGATGGCGTCCGTGGGCTGGATGGTGCTGGCCGCGTTGGTGGTCGGCGGCGTGGCGGTCTGGCTGCGGCAGCGCTACCCCGGCGGCTGGCGCTATGCCCTGAGCACGGAGTACGCCGGGCAGCGGCGCGACCTGGACGCGGCCCGAGGCAGGCTGCGGGAGCTGCGCCGCGAAGCGGAACGCGCCCTCGCTGCGGCCCGCGCAGGAGTCGACGCCGCCGAGCGCGCCCGCCGGAGCCGTATTGCCCAGGCCGAGACGCACCTGGCCCGGCTCCGGTCACCCGGACGGGGCATGCTTCGGTCGTCGGTCGGACGTGTGCTGTGGCTGTACGAGCACGTGCTGGTGGTGGAGGTGGACGGCCGCGAGATCGAGTGCCCGCTGCCCGAGGTCTCGGTCCGTGACGAGTACTCGGACGGAATCGGTCACGTGTATGTGGCGCTTCCGGACGGCCGCCGGGAGATGGTGTCCGTCTCCCTGGAGGAGGTGCCGGAGGCCGAGGTGCGCAGGTTCGTCGTCGAGGTGTTCAACGCCTCCGCCGACGAGAAGATCGCCAGGGCCGAGCGGCAGGCGCGCGTGCCGCAGGCCGAGGCCGAGCTGCGTGCGGCGGAAGCCGACACGGCCGGCCAGGACCGGGCACGGGACCGGATGGCCGAGGTGGAGGCCGGTCAGAAGTCGGACAAGCGCATCCCTCGTGCCCGTCAGGAACTGGACGCGGCATTCGACAGGTGGGAACAGCTCACCGGCCACCGTCCGCAGTAGCCCGCTGGCAGGCCGATTTCGCGATCACCCGCACGGCCCGCTCGCCCGCCGTCGTACCGCCTGTGGTACAGCTGGGGCAGCACGGACAGTTGGTGGTCGATCGGAGGGGAAGTCGCATGACGGAGCAGCGAGTTGTGATCGTGACCGGGGGTGGCACGGGCATCGGCGCGGCCACCGCCGGGTTGTTGCGGGAGAGCGGCCACCAGGTCGTCGTCTCCGGGCGGCGGAGCGAGCCGCTGGAGCGCATCGCCCGGCAGACCGGCGCAGTGGCGCACCCGGCCGACACGACCGACCCCGACGCCGTGCGCGACCTCGTGCAGAGCACCGTCGCCCGCTACGGGCGCATCGACGGACTGGTGGTCAACGCGGGGGTCGGCCGCGGCGGCGGCGTCGGCGAGACCTCCGACGAGGACTGGGACCTGGTGCTGCGCACCAATCTCACCGGCCCGTTCCTCACGATGCGCGCGGCCCTGCCGCACCTGCTGCGGGCCCGCGGAGCCGTCGTCGCCGTCGCCTCCGTCTCGGCGTTGCGCAACGGCATGCGCAACGCCGCCTACGCCGCGTCCAAGGCGGCCCTGCTGCAGCTGTGCAGCTCACTCGCGGTCGACTACGGCGCGAGCGGGCTGCGGGCCAACACGGTGTGCCCCAGCTGGGTGCGCACCGAGATGGCCGACCGCCGGATGGCCCGCTTCGCCGAGGAGGCGCAGCTGGGCGGCGGCGACGGCGACGGCGACGGTGGCCGCGACGGCGGCACGGGCAGCGGCACGGACGCGGCCTACGCCGAAGCCACCCGGCTGATCCCGGCGGGCCGCCCCGCCGACCCGCGCGAGGTCGCCGAGGCCATCGCCTGGCTGCTGTCCCCGGCCGCCTCCTTCGTCAACGGCGCGACCCTCACCGTCGACGGCGGCGCCACCGCCCTGGACCCGGGAACCCTGCCCTTCGCCTACCGCATCGACCCGCGTGACTCCGCGGGCTGACCCCACGGCCCCTGCTCCCGGCCGCCGGCGCCCGCCGGCGGCCGGGAACGCCACCCGGTCGACCCTCAGGAGCAGGCTCAGCGGCGGACCTTGGTGAAGCAGAGCGTGAAGTCGGTGCTGCGGCGGGAGGAGTACCGGATGCCGTAGTCGAACTCCTTGCCGCAGTGCTTGTCCGCGCCGATCAGCCGGTCCGCCGTCTTGTACTGGGCCTCGGGGGAGGTGCAGTCCACGATGGTCGGCTGCGGATCCCCCTCCGGGTCGGCGATCTTGACGCAGTCACCGATGTTCGGGTCGTGCGTCTTGGCCTCCGCGGCCTGCGCGGACCGCGTCGCCTCCGCCTTGGCCTTGCCGCCGGTGGGGCTGGTGTTGTAGTCCCACACGTACCAGGCGCCGCCACCGAAGACCGCCAGCACGATGCCGACGGACAGCAGCGAGTGCAGCGGACTGCGCCGCCGCGGTCCCGACGGCCCGGCCGGCGGGCGCGGCCCGGGCGCGGGCGGCTGGCCGGCGTAGGGCTGCGGGGCCGGCGGCTGACCGTAGGGCTGGTGCGGGTAGGGCGGCGGTGCGGACATGAGCGGTGACCCCCGTGGCTGGCGAATGCGAATGACCACCTGAACGGTGATCACCGAAGAATAGTCAGGCGACGAACCCCCTCGATCCGCGGATCGGCACAACGGAGGATCCCCGCACAATTCCCGCACTTTGCCTGGCCTTGACCTCCACGGTCGGCACGGTCGACAGCGCCGGACCGAGCGCCGGAACGGGCGCCGGATCGCGCGGGGGAGGGAAGGGGACGGGTGGGGGAACTTTTGCCCGACGGGCCATTGAGGGCGGGCTGCTCGCGCCCCTACACTCGCGCCCGTCCGTGACCGCGTGTCCCGGTGGCCCCACGTGCCCGGTGTCGTCCGATCCGACCCGGGGCACCGGCCGATGTCCCCCAACCAACCCTCATGGAGGACGATTTGAAGGCACCATCCATACGCCGGATGCTCCTGACCGGCGTGAGCACCCTGGCCCTCGCGGCCTCCGGCGCGTTCGCCGTCCCCACCGTCGGCAGTGCCGTGGCCGCCGGATACCCGGTGGTGCACCCCGCGGTGGCCGACTACACCCAGGTGTCGACCGGCACGACGCCCCCCACCCAGGCACAGTGCGCGACGGCGGGACGCCGCTGCTTCACCCCGCAGGCGATCCGGGCCGCCTACAACCTCGGCCCGCTGTACGCCGACGGCCATGACGGCCGCGGACAGACGATCGCCATCGTCGACTCGTACGGCAGCGACACCATGGCGCACGACCTGCACGTTTTCGACCAGGCCTTCGGCATCCAGGCGATGTGCGGCGAGGAGGGCGTGACCTGCCAGCCGGGCATGCCGACCTTCAGCACCCTGCACGTCCAGGGCGCGCCGGGCACCACCGCGCCGCCGTCCACCAGCCATGGCACCGGCCAGGAGGACAAGGCCGCCTGGGCGCTGGAGGTCGCGCTCGACGTCGAGACCGCGCACGCGATCGCGCCCGGCGCCAACATCCTGCTGGTCGCCACTCCCACCGCGGAGACGCTCGGCGTCCAGGGCTTCCCCGTCATGATGGACGCCGAGCAGTACGTGGTCGACCACCACCTGGCGAACGTCATCTCGCAGTCCTTCGCCTCCGCCGAGGGCGCGTTCGGCAGCGCCCAGTCGATCGAGCCCCTTCGGCACGCCTTCAAGTCGGCGGCGCTGAACGGCGTCACGGTGCTCGGCTCCTCCGGCGACGACGGCTCGACCGGCTCGAAGAAGACGCCGGTGAAGCAGGGCGGTACCACCCTCCCGGACCCGGCGGTCGAGTGGCCGGCCTCCGACCCGCTGGTGACCGGCGTCGGCGGCACGTACCTGTGCACCGACCCCACCGCGACCGGCAGCCGGACCGCGGACAGCACCGACAACCCGTCCAAGTGCCAGGCCAACCCCGGTGCGGCCGAGGTCGGTTGGACCTTCGCGGGCGGCGGCTTCAGCCAGGTCTTCGACAAGCCCGCCTACCAGTCGGCGCTGCCCGCCGGCTCCACCCCGATCGGCGCCAAGCGCGGCGTGCCGGACGTGTCCCTGCAGGCCGCCTCCGCCACCGGCGCGCTGGTCTACCTCTCCCTGCCTCCGGACGGCTCCGCCGGCCTCAACTGCGGTGGCACTCCGTGCAGCGCGGGCTGGTACGACATCGGCGGCACCTCGCTGTCCTGCCCGCAGTGGGCCGGCCTGGTCTCGATCGCGGACCAGATCAACGGCGGCGGCCTCGGCCAGATCAACCCGGCCCTGTACAAGCTGGGCGCCGACCCGGCGAAGTACGCGGCCGACTTCCACGACGTCACGCTCGGCAACAACACCGCCGACCCGGCGGTACCCGGCTACCCCGCCACCGCCGGCTGGGACCCGATCACCGGTCTCGGCACCCCCGACGCGGCGAAGCTCCTGCCCGACCTGGTCCGCGCCGCCCACACCGGATGACCCCGACCAACACCGGGTGACCCCGACCCTCCCGGGCGCCTGACCACCTCGCCCCGTCGAGCCGCGGCCCGACGGGGCGAGGTGGTACGCGCAGGCTTGGAAAGCGTGTTGGGGGCAACCTCCGAATCCGGCGCGTGCTGGAACCACTGGCGGAACCCCTTCGGGGCCATCACCGGACGACGGTGCTGGCCCCGAGGAAATGGGTGCAGCCCTGCGCAGGCAGTGCACCGGACGCTCGAATCTGCCAGTCCCGAGCGGGTGATGGACCTACCCCCGGGCACCTCCGCGATCCTCAACCCCAGTGTGGAACCCGAGGTCACCCACACCGCCGCCCTGCTCTCGCAAGCCGGCGTCGGCATCGAGTGGCGCGGCAGGACGGCGCTGAACGTCACCGGCACCGACCGCATCCGGGGCGGGGTGTTCACCGTCCCACCGGACCGGCTGGAGGCCGCCACCCTCGCGCTGGCCGCCGCCATCACCGGCGGCACCGTCCACCTGGACGGCTTCCCGCCGGCCGCGTTCCCGGACGGGCTGGTGTCGGTGTTCGCCGACGCCGGAATCCAGCTCGACCCGCTGGACGGCGGAACGGCCGTCAGTACCCCGGCGGGGCCGCGGCCTGTACAGATGGCCACCGGCCCGCACCCGGGCTTCCCGACCGACGTGCAGCCGCAGCTGACCGCCTTCCTCACCCAGGCCGAGGGCACCTCCCGCATCGACGAACGGATCTACACCCAGCGCGACACCCACCTGCCCGCCCTGGCCGCGTTCGGCGCCGCCGTCAACGCAACCGGCTCGGTGATCACCGTCCGGGGCCGGTCCGCCCTCACCGGCGCCGACGTGACCGGGGAAGACATCCGGGCGGTGACCGCTCTCGTGATCGCCGCCCTGGCAGCCGAAGGCACCTCTACGATCCGAGGGATGTATCACCTGCGGCGCGGATACGGCAGCCTGCTGCCGAAGTTGGCCGCGCTCGGTACCCACCTGACGATCGACCAGGAGTAGCCGTGACCAACACCGTGCCGTGGACCCCGAACACGCTCGCCGACCTGCGCGAGTGCCTGGACCTGATGACCGCTGACGGCACCGTGCCCGGCGGGGTCATCGCCCACGGCACCTTCGACACCGAGCCCGGCTACCTGGCCTCCGGCGTCGTCGCCCCCGAGTGCGGCGACGCCCGGCCGGGGCCGGACACGGTGTACGACGTGGCCTCGCTGACGAAGGTCCTGGCCACCTGGCCGCTGGTCGGCACCTCTCTCACGGACGGCTTCACCCTGGACACCCCGATCCGCGAACTGTTGACCGGCATCCCGGCCGAGGCCCCCGGCGGCCGGGTGACGGTCGGCCAGATTCTGGCCCACACCTCCGGCCTGCGGGCCGACACTCGCCTCGACCAGTACCGGGGCCGCACCGAGCCGCTGGCCGAACTCATCTGCGGCGAAGACCTGATCGCCGAGCCCGGAGCCGGTCACCGCTACATCAACCGCGGTTTCATCCTCCTCGGCCTGGCCCTGGCCCACTACCGCTGCCAGCGCCTGGACGAGCTGGCAGCCGAGCTCTGGCAGGACCTCGGCATGACAGGAACGACCTACGGACCGGTGCCCCGCTCCGCTCAGGTCGCCCCGACCGAGCAGCGGTTGAACGGCGGGCCCCGGCTGTGGGGGATGCCGCACGACGACAACGCCGCCCTGCTCGGCGGCGTCGCCGGACACGCCGGGGTGTTCACCACCCCCGCAGACCTCGCCACCTTCGCCACCCACCTGCTGGCCTCGCACGCCACCGACGAGCCCCTGGGTCGCTGGCTCGCCTACAGCATGCGACCGCAGGCCGCGATCGAGCCCGGCCTCGACCGGGGCCTGGCCTGGATTCTCGCCGACGAGGGCCGAGTCGCCTACCACCACGGCTTCACCGGCACCAGCCTCTACCTCGCCCCGACCACCGGCCGCTACCTGGCCATCTGCACCAACGCCGTCTACCACCACCGGGACAACCGCACCCGCCTTGCCCCGCTGCGGGCCCTCGCCCTCAAGGCGATCACCGACGAACCCTAGGAGGGCCACCCGTGCCCCGCACCACGCTCGCGTCCCTCACCACCCTGCGGCTCGGTGGCCCCGCCAGCAACGTCCTGCAGGTCGCCGACCCCGACGACTGGTTCGAACTGGTCCGGACGATCGGCGACCGGCAGGAGGACCTCACCCCTCACCCTCGGCCACGGCAGCAATGTCATCGCCTCCGACACCGGCCACGAGGGCACCGTCGCCGTGATGAACACCCGGGGCATCACCGTGAAGCGGGTGAACGACGACACGGTGGCCGCGACTGTCCAGGCCGGCCACCCGCTCGCCGACCTCGTCCAGTGGGCCACAGCCGAACACCTCGCCGGAATCGAGTGCCTGGCCGGCATACCCGGCACTGTCGGCGCCGCCCCCGTCCAGAACGCCGGAGCCTATGGCCAGCAGGTCTCTGACGCCCTCGACCACCTCACCGCCTGGGACTGGGACATGGGCCGCCTGCGGACCCTGCCCGCCCAAGCCTGCCGCCTCCGCCACCGCGACAGCCGCTTCAAGAACGACCCTTGCCGCTGGACCATCCTCACCGCGACGTTCCACCTCACTCGCTCACCGGCTGCCCCGATCACCTACCAGCCGCTCGCCGACGAACTCGGCGTCCACGTCGGCGCCCGACTGCCCGTCGCCGAGGTGACCGCCGCCGTCCTCGCCAACCGCCACCGGTGTGGACTCCTCCTCGACCCACACGGCTCCGACGCCCGCCAGGCCGGATCGGTCTTCCTCAACCCGCCCGTCTCCGCCGCCCAGGCCGCCCGCTGGTCGGCTGCCGGCTGCCCGGTCCACACCGACAGCGACGGGCAGCTGCGAGCCAGCGCCGGCTGGCTGCTGGAGCACACCGGCTACCGCCCCGGCTACAAGATCGCAGACGGCATTCGCTGCTCGGAACGCCGCACCCTCACGCTCACCGCCCACGACGGGGCGACCGCGACGGGCTTCGCCCTGGCCCTAAGCGAACTCTCGGTCCAGGTCGAGATCGCGACCGGCATCAAGCTCCGGCCCGAGCCGACGTTGGTCGGCGCCTGGGCATAAGGCGCCACCTCATTCGACCTTGCCTCCGCCGCGCCTGGCCTCCGGCTCGTACGTCAAGAGGCCAGGGCGCCCGAAGCGTGGGACGGCTTCTCCAGAGACGGCATCGCATCGGGATTCGTGCGCCTCGGACGTGTGCGACCATCGCAGCCGCCACCACTCCAACCGGTCTGCCGATTCCTGTGGAAACACCGCATGAAGTGCCCCCAACGAGGCGGCCACGGCCTCACCTGCGAGTATCGCCCACCACGGCGCCCCAGCCAGCGCGGCTACGCTTGCCGTGCCGATAGCCCCCACCCCAATCGCGGTGCGGGCCAGGGGCTGCTTGGACGGCTGGTGTCGCGGCATAGAGTTTTCCCTCCGGGGATTCGCAGGCGATCTGCCGTTTCGATCCTTGCGAATGGAAGCGTGTTGCGGCACACGCACACCGTTGCGGGCTTCATGCAACGGTGCGACTCGACGAGGAGTGAGGGAGCAGATGGCGAACCAAGACGGGGCGGAGATCGATCTCTCCGAGGGCGAGTGGCTGCCGCAGCCGCGCGGCGCGCGCACAATGATCTTTCAGAAGGACGTTGACCCCACCAGTGTCAGCCCAGAGAGCTACGCGCTCGCGATCGAGCTCCGCGCTCTCGCGCAGAGAGTCGGTACTTCCCTCAACGCCTACGCGAGACGCGTCAACTGGGACCGCTCCACGATCTCGCGATACCTCAGCGGTGTCCTGGTCCCACCAGCCGACTTCGTCGAGAGGCTGATCCTCGACGGTGATCGTCATCTCGGCGTTGAGCTGACCGTTGACGCTCGCACTTTGGTCCACCGGCTGCAACGCGAGGCCCTACGCGCTGCAAGTCCCACAAGCGCCGATATCCAGGACCTCCGAGACGAGCTCGCTGAGGCAGAGCGGCACAGCGGACTACTCCAGCAGGAGACACGCCTCCTTCGCGACATGCTCAAGGCCGCACACTCACAGCTCGACGAGCAAGAGGTCCAAATCCGGGCTATCGAACGGTCAGCGGCAGCCGACCGCCTTACCCAGCGGGCCGAACTCGCGGTCTGGTCAACCAACTATGAGGGCTTGCGCTCCGAGCGCGACCGCCTCCAGAGCTTGCTCGACAAGCTGAAGCACGAACTCGTTGAGGCCGAGCGCCGTGCGGCGACCGCCGAGGAACGATGCGCCGCATTGGAGCGCCAGCTGGAGGCTGCCGAGGAAGCAGAGGATGAAGAGTGGGAAGAGCTGGAGCGTAGGACGCAGGGCCCGGTATCTTCCTCGGCTTCGTCGAACTCCCCCACCTTCTCCGCCCCCTACAAGGCCAACGACGATACCGACCTCCAGGCGGTGGTCCTCGAGCTCGAGCGCCAAGACCCCGTCGGCCAGCGGATGGCCTCCATCTTGGTAGCAGCCATGGACAGAGTGATCGATGGGCCCCGCACCGGCCGCTTCCACCTCGGCCAGATCTCCGCCCTGGAGCGATCCTCTCTGCACGCCATCACCGCCAACCTGATTCAGCACGAATTCGGCTTCCCAGACGGCCACCCCACCGACTTCCTCGTCGCAGGCATCCAAGTCCGCTACCGCTTCAGCACGCTCCAAGGGTGGGGTATCCCGGCAAGCGCGCTGAACCAGGTCTGTCTCCTGGTCGAAGTGGGCGAAGAAGGTCGCCACTGGAACATGGGGATAGTGCGGGCAACTCCTGAGCACCTGGGCTCGTACGGCAATCGCGACGGCAAGCGCCACCTAAGTGCTACAGGAGTGTCGGCTGTTCGCTGGCTGCACCGCGAGGCCATGCTGCCGATCAGCGTAATGGCTGACCTGCCAGCTGCCACCCTAGAGAACATCACTTGCCATAAGAACGCCCAGGTCCGGGTGGATAACCTGTTCCGCTCGATCCAGGGGCGCCCGATCGACCGACAAACCATTGTCGCCCTTGCTCGGTCTGCTATCCATGGAGAGCGCCGAGCCCGTGAGAGCCGCGCACGACTCGTCCCCGAGGGCATTCTGGTTCTAACCCTCCGTGATGATCAGTTGATCAGTGATCTCCAACTCCCAGCCCTGGGCCCCTCTCAGTGGCTATCCATCCGTCTCGTCCGAATGCAGCCTGACCACGGCTCCACACCATCGACCCTATTGGCGGGAGAACGCTGGTGTGCCGCCCGCCTCCAAGACCCCATCGAGGAGCTACCGATGCGCCGCTACTGAACCAGCGCACTCAGCTGTGGTCTCAGTTTTGGTCTCATTCACCACCGTCCGACTGGGTTCAGCGGCCGCTCAGAGAATCGCTCCGCCGCAGGTCAGGACAGATGTGAACCCCGGCGGACGGCGTTCGGGAGAATTGGAAAGCGTGTTGGGGGCAACCCCTCACGAGTTCGAATCTCGTATCCTCCGCCGGCAGAAGGCCCGGACCGCTTGGCGGTCCGGGCCTTCGTCATTCCGTAATTGCAGTTCTGGTTGCAGTCGCACCTCGCCGACCTGCCCTGGGCAGCCCAGCACGTGCATGCGACAACTTCAGCTGGGTAACGGGGCGCCCCATGCCACTCTCTCATCGCGCTGAGCTCGCACCGGTCGGTGCTCTGCGGTTGCCCTTCATCGCACGGTTCGGGGCCGAGGAAACCCGAGCGGATGCATCCGCCACCGTCCGCCCGCCGGCACTCAGGTGGACGCTCCGCGGCCTAATACTGCAGCTGCACTGCGTCGAGGTCGGCAGTGATGCTCCGCTGTTACGGCTCAGAAGGCTCCTGTGGGATGGACCGGCGGGTGATGAGCCTCAAGACCAGCTCTCCGCGCACCTCCGCAGCCTTCATCGAGTCCTCCAACCCGTCGAGAACCTCCATGGCCACCGTGATATCGCGTGCTTCCTGGTGATCGACCCGCATCTGTGCACCCTGGATCGCCATATCCCTGCGAGCTCTGTTGGACTGCACGAAGAACATGGCTGCCGTCAGGTCCGTCACCGTCCCAGCCGTGCTCGCCACGATCGCAGCGTAGCGCTGACCATCTCCTTGAGCGTGCCAGATGGCGAGAGCTACACCTCCCAAAAGGATCAACGAACCGATTGCGGCGAAGGCGATACTGACCAGAAAGCTGAATCGCGCCTGGGTGATGCCGAGCGCGTAGTTCTCCACGAGCAGAGCGTCTTGAGCCGGGTCCCGATAGTCCCGGTGCCGATGCCCGACTCTGCCGTCGAACTGCAACTCGCCTTGCTGATCCGGAGCCGTCCCCTGGAAGTACAGGGTGGCACCGGAACCGTGCACCTGGATGCGGGGTGAGTCGGCCGCTTCAAGTCGGCTGCGCGTCTCGGCTGCGCTCCGTCGGAGCGATTGCCCCACCACCAGTACAAACATCGAGGTCACGTACACGACCACAAGCGTTGAGCCGAGCCCGACCAGGATGAGCTTCGCCGTGGATGATTCCGTCTGCCGCGCGAACAGCAACGGCACCAGGCAGCTGGCCCCGAGCAGTGGGAAGATCCACCAGGGAGGCACTGATCGTGGCCTCGTCCAGTAGCCGCCGACAGCCGGTTTGGCATCGCGTCCCGGAGCCAACCGGGCCTGGTGTTCCTCCGCGACGGGCTGGTCCCGTCCACCGAGATGGCCCACCTTGTCGGGTGCAACCTCCTCGCTGCTCGCCCCGCTCAACTGAGCTAGGCCTACGTCACCGTCAACGCCCTCACGTACCGTCATGACTCGATCGTGGGTCAAGTGTTCCGCACCAAATGGTGGCTTTAGCCTGCGCGTTTCACGTCGGGCTGGGACCGGATCGTGAGCGGGAACGCGAAAGTGCCTTCTGAACAGGGACGATGAGGCTTGTCTAAGGTCTCCGTCGTACCAGCAGGAAGGCACTTTCTGCGTGCGCCTTACCCGCTCACGTCCGAAGCTCGTCGTCAGCGCCGACGGGCACGGGGTGGTCAACCACGCCGGCTCGCGTCTGCTCGCGGATCTGGCCGACACCACGACGCTGACCAGCGCCTTCTCCGACGCTCTGCGCCGGTTTACGGCCGCGCGGCACGGGGCGCGATCCCGGCCGTGTCGCGGTCGACCTGGCGGTGATTCTCGCCGACGGCGGCGAGGCGATCGTCCGACCGAGGCTGTCAATAGACCGCGACCCAGAAGATCACCCGGTTGGGTGCTACTCCTATTTTGCAGAGCACGTACATGCTGTTCTCCAGCAACTTCCAGCTGTCGCGCGAGGGGGTGTGGCCGGCCTGTCAATCTCATCAGCAGTACCGGCACCTAGCTTCACCGCACACGTTCGACCTGATAGTCGGAAGATGCACCCGTTCGGAGAGGCGCACGTAGCGCAGCCCTGAAATCTCGCACAGAGGAAGGATATGACCATGAGCATGATGGTCGCCGGAAAGTCCAACTTCGATAACGTAAAGCACCTGACTCTGGACCAGTTCCTGAATGAGGCTGGTCCGGAGGGCTTCCAGGAACTGGTCGGCCGCATCAGCGGCGGCAGCTTCAGCGAATGCCACATCGTCATTGCCCAGGAAACGGGGATTTTCATCGATGAACTAGTGCCGATCTTCCAGAAGCTGGACGCCCTCCTCGTAACGCGTCCACTCCCGTCGGCACTGCAACCCGCCTAATCGCCGCGTAGCAGTGCCGCGAAGTCATGAATGGCTTATGCGGCACTGCTCTCGTGAATAACGCACAGAGGCGAAGGGCGTATTCGTGGGTATTAAAACAATCCTTGAGTACCTAACTCCAGACTTCCACAAGGGGCAACAAGAGCTAGCTGGCGTAATTCGCTCGCTCTTGTTTAAAAGTCATCCAGATATCCCCGAATCGTTCGATCAGGGTGGTGACATCTTCCTTGAGCCGCTGCTATTCGCCTATTTTACGCATCCGCAGCGGAAAGCTGTGTGGGAAAATTCGCCTGGAGAACTTCTCCTTCGCCATGAGGATGCGCAAGATAGCGCCCTATCAAAGGAATGCCCCGCCCGTCTACCCTTCAAAATTACCAACGCTTCACATCCGCTGCTGCGCAGACTATTTTGCGAAGCGGGTCAAGTGGGCGAGTTGGATGGAATCGCCACCTCCAAAGACTTGAGCAGCCTGGAGAATTCTTGGGGGCTTATCTTGCGCGCCTATCCGGAATATGCCGGGCTTGTGGAAGAGTGCGTAAGACGGATTGTCATTTTTCGCGCATCGAGGCCCAATTCATTCGCAGCTCTCTCTGCTCATGGAGCTGTCTTCATCAATGCATCCCAAGGGGCGGGCTCCATTTTTTTCTTGGAAGAACTCCTCCATCAGTGCGGACACGTAATCTTCGGGGCAATGACTGTTAGACCGGAGAGACTTTTCAGTGTCCATCCGCAGACACTTCTACCAGGCAGTAACACCCCCTCTGGTGAGCCGCGTACCGCATACGTAGTGCTCCACGCCATCTTTACCGAAATGGTCATGGCGGAAGGTTTTGGACGTTGCCTCGAAATGCGCCTAGTCGAAGGCGATGCTCAGTACGAACTTAAAGGTCGCCTTGCCTATATCTTGCAGCGTTACGCAGAGGATCTAACTGACCTGCTAGCGCAAAATATCATGTCCGATGCAGGCCTCTCACTGATCGAACAGTTGACGGAAGAATTCAAAAGACTGGCTTCTCGACACTACGAGGCTCTCCGTGGCGTGAATTTGACCGGCCAGCCTTATGTATTCGATTACAGTCAATTTCTGAGAGTGAATCCGCTTCCTGGCTGCAGCGTCTAATCCACCAGTAGTTGCAGCAGTTAATGACCTCCTCAACGTGGCCGGTCTAGGAGGTTCGCGCCCGGCTGCATGGCGGGCCGTGCGGGTGGTCCCGTCCATAGGTGTGGGTGGTGGCGGCAGTCGACGCACGCTCGTACGCCAAGGTCAGCAGGCCGCGGCCTCGATCAGTGGAAAGACCACGGCACGTTCCGGCCTTGCAGTCGTGGCTCCCCCGGATGGCTGCCTGCTGTTGCAGGCCAGGCCAACCCCGCGTTGAGTCCATCGAAGGAAGGAAATGCCAAGTGGAGGAGCTGCAATGGCGACGACGGCGGCCAGGAAAAAAGTACGGCTGGAACCTGATGACCACGCTCGAATGCAGCGACTCCACGAGGAGGTGACTGGGCGACTGGAAGAAATGTCCATGATCGTGAGCCGTACCCTCGGTCTGGACATCACGAGCGGTAAGACGCTCAAGTGGCAGCCGGCTGGTGATACCCGGCTGAGGGGAAACGTCGACATTGAGATTGTCTGCACGCCAGACGGGTGCGGCTGCTACGACTACCGCGACGGCACCTGTAGCGAATGTTAACCTGCGTGTTTCATCCGGGGTCGCGTCCGGATCATGATCGGAAAAGCGAAAGTGCCTTCTGAGCTGCAACGATGAGGCTTGTCTAAGGTCCCAGTCGTACCAGTAGGAAGGCACTTTCTGCGTGCACACTACCCGGTCACGCCCCAAGCTCGTCGTCAGTGCCGACGGGCTCGGGGTGGTCAACCACGCCGGCTCGCGTCTGCTGGCGGATCTGGCCGACGCCACCTCGCTGACCAGCGCCTTCAGCGACGCCCTGCACCGGCTGCGACCGCGCGGGACCGGGCATGATCCCGGCCGCGTCGCGGTGGACCTGGCGGTGATGCTCGCCGACGGAGGCGAGGCGATCCGGGACCTGGCCGTGCTGCGTGACCAGCGTGACGTGTTCGGCCCCGTCGCCTCCACCCCGACCGCGTGGCGCGTCCTGGCGGGCATCGACACCAACAACCTGAACGCGCTGCGGGCAGCCCGGGCCCAGGCCCGCGAGGTCGCCTGGCTGCAGACCGCCGAGACCACGGACGGGATACCGCCAGCCCGCGGCGGAGGACGTCAACTGCCCGGCCTGGTCCTGGACATCGACGCCACCCTGGTCACCTGCCACTCCGAGAAGGAAGAGGCGGCCGCCACCTACAAACGCGGCTTCGGCTACCACCCGATGCTCTGCTTCCTGGACAACACCGGCGAGGCCCTGGCCGGCATCTTGCGACCCGGCAACGCCGGAGCGAACACCGCAGCTGACCACATCACGGTCGTCGACGCGGCCCTCGCGCAGATTCCCGACGCCCACCGCCACGGCACCCCGGTCCTCATCCGAACCGACAGCGCGGGCGGCGCCAAGGCCTTCCTCGCCCACCTGCGCGCCCTCAGGCAGCGAGGCATCCAGACCACCTTCTCCGTCGGACACGCCGTCACCGAACAGGTCCGCAAGGCCATCCGGGTCCTACCCGACCGGGTCTGGCACCCTGCCCTGGAACAGGACGGCACGCTTCGTGCCGGGGCCGAAGTCGCCGAGCTGACCGGCCTGGTCGACCTCACCGGATACCCGGACGGCACCCGCATCATCGTCCGACGAGAGCGCCCCCACCCAGGCGCCCAGCTGTCCCTGTTCGACCAGGACGAAGGCATGCGCCACCAGGTCTTCCTCACCGACACCCCCGTCGCCGGCGGCGGCTCGATCCAGTACCTGGAGGTCCGCCACCGCGCTCACGCCCGAGTCGAGGACCACATCCGCTGCGGCAAGACCACCGGCTTCGGCCGCTTCCCCTCCCGCCACTTCGCCATCAACCAGGCCTGGCTGGAGCTGTCCCTGACCGCCATCGACCTGCTCGCCTGGGCCCGGACCCTGCTGCTGGACGGCGAGTTGGCCACCGCCGAGCCCAAGAAGCTCCGCTACCGCCTCCTGCACGCTGCCGCCCGGATCACGCGCGGAGCCCGCCGCCTATACCTGCGGATCGCCGCCACCTGGCCCTGGCGCCACGAACTGACCGCAGCGTTCAGCCGCCTGGTGGCACTACCCCGACCGGCCACCTGACAGACGAAGCAGCCCCTGACCACCCACGACCCGAGGACCCAGGAGCACCCGGCCATCGCGCCGGGCCCTCGGCATGCCCACCGTCCCACGGCAGCCCCACGACCCCCGACACAGGGATCACCCCAGATCAGCCGACGCGAACCGAAACACGGAGGTTAGTCAATTGTGACCGTCGAGCAGAGCAGGGGTACCAGCCGAGTACAGCGGTGGGAGTGACTGGACAGCGACTGTGGCGCTTCCAGCGAATCCGATGGCGCCGACTTCAAGTCCGAGTTCTACTACACGGTGAGCGAGACCACTGCCGCGCGGTGGCGGGAGGTTCGTGCTCAGGATTGATGGCGGCTGAGATGAGCCCGCGGCGCGGGAGATACCTGAGGCAACCAGCTGTGGTTGCAGTTCTGGTTGCATTCACCCCCGTCCGGGGCCGTTCAGCACCCGGCCAGTAAACCGCTCCGCCGCAGGTTCAGGACGCCTACGGTCGCCCCCGTACACCCGGACGAACAGTTGGAAAGCGTGTTGGGGGCAACCCCCGAATCCGGCGCGTGCTGGAACCACTGGCGGAACCCCTTCGGGGCCATCACCGGACGACGGTGCTGGCCCCGGGGAAATGGGTGCAGCCCTGCGCAGGCAGTGCACCGGACGCTCGAATCTGCCAGTCCCGAGCGGGTGATGGACCTACCCCCGGGCACCTCCGCGATCCTCAACCCCAGTGTGGAACCCGAGGTCACCCACACCGCCGCCCTGCTCTCGCAAGCCGGCGTCGGCATCGAGTGGCGCGGCAGGACGGCGCTGAACGTCACCGGCACCGACCGCATCCGGGGCGGGGTGTGGACCGTCCCACCGGACCGGCTGGAGGCCGCCACCCTCGCGCTGGCCGCCGCCATGACCGGCGGCACCGTCCACCTGGACGGCTTCCCGCCGGCCGCGTTCCCGGACGGGCTGGTGTCGGTGTTCGCCGACGCCGGAATCCAGCTCGACCCGCTGGACGGCGGAACGGCCGTCAGCACCCCGGCGGGGCCGCGGCCGGTACAGATGGTCACCGGCCCGCACCCGGGCTTCCCGACCGACGTGCAGCCGCAGCTGACCGCCGACGAGCAGTAGTCGACAGCCGGGATAAGAGGTTGTCTCACGCGGCAAGTTTCGCGGCCTGCTTGCAGGAGGTCAGGGCGGCGGCTCGGCCAGCCCTCAATTCTGCCAGTCGTCGCCGACCGCATACGGATCTTGAGACCCCGAGCACCCCATGGCAGGCTCATGTCGCATGATCGACGAATTCGCGAAGGACACCCTGCACGGTCGGCTGCGGCGGGACCGCGAGGCGCTGCTCTGGAAGCTCGACGGCCTGTCCGAATACGACGCCCGCCGACCTCTGACCGCGACCGGGACCAACCTGCTCGGCTTGGTCAAGCACGTGGCCACAGTCGAGGCCAGGTACTTCGGCGAGGTCTTCGGCCGCCCTTCGCCGGAACCGCTGTGCCGGTGGCAGGACTCAGACGGCAGTGACCAGTGGGCGGCCGAGGACGAGACCCGCGATCAGATCGTCGGGTTCTACCGGCGCACCTGGGAACACGCGGACGCGACGATCAATGAGCTTTCCATCGACGCCCCCGGCCTCGTGCCGTGGTGGCCGGAGCCGCATGCCGACACGAACCTGTTCGCCGTCCTGGTCCACGTCCTCGGCGAGACCCTCCGGCACGCCGGGCACGCCGACATCCTGCGCGAGGGCCTCGACGGCCGGACCGGGTTGCGCCCCGAACACGAGAAGCAGATCGACGAGCAAGCCCGTGCAGCGCACTACGCGAAGATCGAGCAGGCCGCCAGGTCTGCGGCACCGATCAAGGCTTAAGGCGCCCACGGCGTGTCGCCCCCTTCCTCCACGCCTGGTGCCACCTGCGCAACGACGAGCGGGTGTTCACCATCCTCCCGCATCCACGGGGTGATGCCCTCATAGCCCGCGACGCAAGCAGTGAGTGCTCAGCAGGCTGCGGGAACCAGGTGGTCGAGGCCCTGTGCGCTGCCCGTCGCGGCCTCGGTCGAGCGCGGCAGCATGACGCGCTCGTAGGCGCGGACGGCGTCGCCGACGCCGGATTCGGTGACGAGGGCGTGGGCGAGGTCGGCGCCGTCGAGCATGGCGAGGTTGGCGCCCAGCCCGACCGGCGGCATCAGGTGCGCGGCATCGCCGAGCAGCGTCACGCCGGGCACGTGCGCCCAGGTGTGCGGGGCGGGCAGCACGTGCAGGGGCCGGTTGACGAAGCCGTGGTCGCTGTCGCGCAGGATCCGCAGCAGGCCCTCGTCCCAGCCGTCGAACATCTCCAACAGGTGCTCCTGCACGGCCCCTTGGTCGTCGAGGTCGAGTCCGGCGGCCGCGTGCCAGTCCTGCGGCTCGCGCAGCGCGAGGTAGCCGCGGATGTGGCCGTTGCTGTTGCGCTGGGCGACCATGGTCCGGCCGACGCCCTTCGCCAGCAGCGATCCGTTGCCGACCAGCCGGGCGAGTTCGGGGTGGCGGGTATCGCACTGGTCGAAGCCGGTTTCGACGAAGGTGACACCGGTGTAGTGGGGTACGGCGGGCGACAGGGCCGGGCGGACCCGTGACCAGGCACCGTCGGCACCGACCACCAGGTCGAACTCCTCGGCCGTACCGTCACCCAGGACCAGCCGGCAGGTGCCGCCCGCCAGCGGGGTGACCCCGGTGACGGCACGGTCCCACCGCACCGTGCCCGGGGTGAGCGAGTCCAGCAGCAGGCCGCGCAGTTGGCCGCGGTCGATCTCCGGGCGGCCCCCGCCAGCGGTCGGCCCTCGCTGCGTGAGGAGGGCACCGGTGGCAGGGTCGAGCACCCGCCACTCGTCGCCCTCGGGGCGGGCGAGGGCATGGAACCGGTCGAGCAGTCCCGCCGACCGCAAGGCGGCCTGGCCGGTGTCGGCGTGCATGTCGAGGGAGCCGCCCTGCGGGCGGGCGTCGGCGTCGGCTTCGCGTTCGAACACCGTGACGGCGCGGCCGTGTTGCTGCAGGACCCGGGCGCAGGTCAAGCCGCCGAGGCCGGCGCCGACGATCGCGATGCGAGGGTCGCGGGCAGAGGGCATGGGTGTGTCCTTCCGAGGGTGGGTGGGTCGCCGGGCGGCCCGGCATCTCCAAGAAAGCACACTCGCTAAATAAGTGCAATGACTACACTTTCGGAGTGGATGCACGTCGGGCTATGGTGGTCGAGTGACCGAAGCGATGGGGCGCCGCGAGCGCAAGAAGGCCCAGACCCGCCAATCCCTGGCCGACGCCGCACTCGAACTCTTCCTCGAACGCGGCTACGACCAGGTCGGCGTCAAGGACGTCGCCGACGCCGCAGACGTCTCGGTGACCACCCTGTTCAAGCACTTCACCAGCAAGGAGGCACTGGTCTTCGACCAGGACGACGACCTGGAAGCGGCCCTCGTCGCGGCCGTGCGCGAGCGGCCCCCGGGCCGGTCGATCCCGCAGGCCCTGCGCGAGCACCTGCTGCTGCACCAGACCCGGTTCGCCGTCCACGCCGCCGACCCGCGGTTCGCCGACTTCACCCGCCTGGTACAGGACACCCCCGCGCTGCGCGACTACTCCCAACGGATGTGGACCCGCCACGAAACGGCCCTGGCGCAGGCCATCGCGCAGGCCGTGGGCGCACCCGAGGACGACGTCAGCTGCGCCGCCCTGGCCCGGTTCGCCCTGGCGGCCCGCAGCCTGATCCTGCAGCACCCCGAACCGCGCCGGGCTGCCGACGAGGCATTCGCCCTGCTCGAACAAGGCTGGGCAGCCTCCCATCCGGGTAACTGACCCGGTCAACGACGAGTCTCGACACGCGCGCATGCGGTGCCAAAGGGCACGGAGACCGATCCTTGACGGCCGGCGCCACCTCTCTACCTATCGTTGGTCGAGAGGCAGCCGAGGCGGACGTGGAGGCGGCGATGAGGATCGTGTTCGTGCACGGGGCGTGTGTGCGGGACGGGTCGTGGTGGTGGCACCGCACTGCGGAGTCACTGCGGGAGCGAGGGGTGCTGAGCGTGGCGCCGGCGCTGCCGAGCTGCGGCGAGGCGGGCCGTCCCGGGGGCCGCGACGGTCCGGGGCTCTCCGAGGACGTCGCGGCAGTGCGGCAGGCGCTGCTCGACAGCGATGAACCCACTGTCGTGGTCGCCCACAGCTACGGCGGCGTCGTCACCGCGGAAGCCGCCGCGGGTGTCGGGTCGGTCCGCCACCTGGTGATGATCTCCAGCTACCTGCCCGAGGTCGGGCAGAGTCTGTCCGACTTCGGCGGCAGCAGCCCCGCCCCGTTCCTCGACATCGACTCCGACGCCGGAACCTTCGGGGTCCGCCCCGAGCTACTCGTGGACGTCTTCCTGCAGGACTGCGCCCCGAGATCCAGACGCAGGCGGCACACCACCTCGCCCGGCAGAGCGTGCGGGTGACCGGGCAGCCGGTCGGGGCGGCCGCATGGCAGCAGGTGCCCTCGACCTACCTCGTCTGTGCCCGGGACCGCGGCACCCCGCCACGCCTGCAGCGGGACTTCGCCCGCCGAGCCGGCAGCATGGTCGAACTCGACTCCGGCCACCACCCGTTCCTGTCCCAGCCGGACACGGTCCGGGACCTGCTGTTGAGCCTTTGACGGCAGCGACAAGGCCGGGCGGCGGGACCGGGAGGTCAGGTGGCGGGGAGGCGGTTCGCCAGCTCTCGGAAGCGGGCGGAGGGTCGCATCATGCCGTTGTCGCCGACGTTCAGGTTCTCCAGCCAGCCGTCCCGGTACCAGAAGATCGACGAGGTCAGCGGGGCCGGATCGTTGGCCTGGAGCTGCTTCGACAGGTCGATCATGAAGCGGATCGCGTTCAGCGACGAGCTGCTGCGGATCGGCGCCGCGCAGAACGCGTTGCTCGTCGGCAGGGTGACCAGGGCGCCGTGGGGGAGTTCGACCCCGCCCAGGGCGTTCTCCAGCCGCAGGGCCTGGGCCGCGCCGGGCCACACCCCCGTCCCGTTGACGGCGTAGAGGACGTCGCCGTTCGTCGCATTGAAGGACTGCCGGTTGAGTTGCTCGGTGGCCAGGTTGGCGAAGGCCCGCTCCCAGAGCTCGGCCCGGCTGACGCTCCACTGGTCGGCGGCGTGCTCGGCTATCGACAGGGCCTCGGTCGTCCCGCCCCGCTTCCCGCCGTTGACGCACAGGACGACCGACAGCTCGTCGTCGATCTGCCGGGCCATCGGGTCGGGGCCCAGCCCGCGGGTCGGGGTGACCAGGAGCCGCAGCCGGTCCCGGACCTCGAAGACCGAGATCCCGGCCAGCGCCTTGCACGGGCCGTGCTCGTCGCACAGCGGCTTCGGTAGGTTCTTGCGACTGCCGAACAGCGGCATGGGCGGTTCTCCCGGGGGTCGATGCGGTGGGGCGGACCAAGGCCACAGCATCCCACCGGAGTTCGCCGGCCGTCTCACGGATCATCCGATTCTCAGACACACGCAGCCGGTCCACCACCCCGCGGGGCCGCCCGGCTGCGGGACCACCCGGCTGCGGCACACTGATCACCACGGCCCCGCCCGGATCCCCCGGCGGCAGAGGCCGACGGGCTGGGGGCGGCATGGAGAGCGGCATGGAGATCGGCAGGGTGGTCGGCGGGCGGTACCGGATCGAGGCCGGCGGGGTGGGGGAGGTCCGGTTCGCGCGGGACACCGGGTCGGGGCAGCCGGTGGTGGTGAAGGTGCCGGCCGAGGCGCCGGGGCCGGCCGTCCGGCTGCGGCACCCGGGGATCGTCACGGTGCTGGAGGCGGGCGAGCACGAGGGCAAGCCGTTCCTCGCCATGGAGCGGCTCGACGGGTACACGCTGGAGGACCACCTGCTGGACGGCTGGTACCGGGCGGCCGAGGTCGCCGACTTCGGGGCCCAGGTCGCGGAGGCCCTGGCGGTCGCGCACCGGGCCGGGACGGCGCACGGCGGGATCGAGCCCGCCCGGCTGCTGCTCACCCCGACCGGAGTCGTGAAGATCCTCGGCTTCGGTACGCTCCCCCCGGCGCCGAGCTCCGACCTGTCCGCGCTCGGTACCACGATGCGCGCGCTGCTCGGACACCCGGTGCTGCCCGGCTCGCTGGGCGAACTCGGCGTGATAGTAGCGGAGTTGCTCGACTCACCGGCCGAGCAGGACCCACACCTGACCGGGCAGTTCGCCGCCCGGCTGCGCCGGCTCGCGCAGGACCTGGAGGAGCTGGAGGACCGGGAGCCGGCGCGGCAGCCCCGGGGCCCGGTCGGGGCACAGTCGTTCTGGGTCTACCAGCGCCCGGAGCGGCTGCCGGCGGGGCGGGTCCTGGTCGCGGTGATCTGCGCCGCGCTGGTCGCGGTGACGGCGTTCGCGATCGCGGTGACCGCCTGACGACGTGACGGGCGGAGCGCGTCGGCGATCGCGTCGGCGCTCGCGTCGAATCCGGGCGGCGTACCGGCCACGTCCTCGGACCCTAGGGTCGGCCGGCGCCGCACTGTCCGTCGGAAGTACGGGCGGACCCGGGTACGGCCGGTGCCCTGGCTCGTTGAGCGGGTGTGGCTGACGAAACGGACAACGGCGGGGCGCGGGCACCGATGGTGTGGGCGCTGGCGGTGCACCAGGTGGATCAGGGGCGCTCGTTCGCGGAACTGATCGTGGAAGTCGGGTCGGACCTCTACCCGGACCTGATGGAGGCCGCGCTCGACAGCGGATTCACGCTCGCAGCGGGTGAGCCCCCGGACACGAGCGGAGCCGTCGAGGTGGGCGAGGGCCGGGTGAAGCGCCTGGCGCTGGTCGGCGGGCGCCAGACGTGGGAGCCGGACACGCGCGTCGAGGCGTCGCCCGGCTGGCTGGCGGCAGCCGAGGGCCGGGGCACCGCGGTGCTGATCCTCGTGCCGCCCGACACCTGGCCGCCCGGCCTGCTCGAACTGGAGCCCGAGGAACGTCTGGACGTCTTCACCCGGAGGTTCGAACGGGAGCTCAGGGCGGGCCGCGTCCTGCACGGCACCGTGTCGGTGCAACGGCGTGGCCCTCTGCAACGTTGAGGCTCCGGGCGCGTTCGGCTCGCGTGGCAGGGCGGACGGAGCTGCCGCAAAGCGGGCGGGGTCCGGCACCCGTGGGGGTGCCGGACCCCGCCCGACAGTGGAGCGCCAGGCCCGGGTTGCACGGACTCTCCCTACTGAAAGTAGGACGTGCTCTGGTAGCACCGCTGACGCCTGGCGAGGAATCATCTCCCTCGCAACGAGAGGGATATTAGCAGGTCAGCAGCCCATCGTCGAAAGTTCGAAAGTTCGAAAGTTCGAAGGCCGATCAGAAGAACACCCCGCACCGCAGCAGCACGTTCGCGTACGGCCGGGCTTCCCCGGTCCGCACCACCAGGCGCGCCCCCGCACTCAGCTCCTTCAGCGTTTCGTGCGGCACGTAGGCCAGTTCGGCGAAGGAGCCGGTCAGCAGCTCGTCTGTGGCGGGGTTCGCCTCCCGTACCTCCTGCGCCGCGAGTGCGCCCTCGATCACCAACTCGTCGAGGAGCCCGGCCAGTACGTCCTCGAACGACGGGATCCCCGCCCGGAAGGCGAGGTCGACCACCCGGGGCCCGTCCGGAACCGGCATCCCTGCGTCGCACACGAGCACCTGGTCGCCGTGCCCCAACGCGGCGACGGCTCCGGCGAGATGGCGATTCAGAATCCCGCCCTTCTTCACAGCGACTCGACCTCTTCGTCGGTGGGGAACGACTCCTGGGCCCCCCGCCGCGTCACGGCGACGGCGCCCACCCGGGCGGCGTACCCGGCGGCCTCCGCGAGCGAGGCCCCCGCGCCCAGCTTCCAGGCCAGGGCAGCCGTGAAGGAGTCGCCGGCACCCGTCGTGTCGACGGCGTCGACCTTCACCGACGCGACCCGTACGACCTCCTCCCCGGCGGACGCGACCAACGCGCCCTCCGAGCCGAGCGTCACCACGACCGATCGGGGCCCGCTCGCAAGCAACTCCCGCACCCATGCGGCGGGATCGTCGGCGGCGCGGGAGTCGCCGGCCGGGCGGGAGTCGTCGACGGCCTCGCCGCCCAGGATCACCCGGGCCTCGTGCTCGTTGACGATCAGCGGGTCGCAGGCCGCCAGCACCTCGGCCGGCAGCGCCTGCGGCGGAGAGGGGTTCAACACGAACCTCGTGCCGGACGGCAGTTGCCGCACGACCTCCACGACCGACTCCAACGGGATCTCCAACTGCGTCGAGACCACCCGAGAGGCGCGGAACAGCGGCCCGGCGGCCCGGACGTCCTCCGGCGTGAGCCGCCCGTTCGCACCGGGCGACACCACGATGCTGTTGTCCCCGAGGGGTCGACGGTGATCAGTGCGACGCCGGTCGGGGCCCCGCCCACCAGGACGCCCTCCGTGTGGACCCCCGCGCTGCGCTGCGACTCCAGCAGCAGCCGCCCGTTCGCATCGTCCCCGACCCGCGCGAGCAGCGCCGTGCGCGCCCCGAGCCGCGCGGCGGCGACCGCCTGGTTGGCCCCCTTGCCGCCGGGATGGACGGCGAGGTCCGACCCGAGCACCGTCTCCCCGGCCCCGGGCCTGCGCTCGACACCGATCACGAGATCGACGTTGGCCGACCCCACGACCAGCACGTCGTAGTCGTACGTGAAACCCATGAAACTCCCCAATCAGGAAATCCGAAAAGCAGGAAATCCGAAACGAGGCGGCCGGAGCCCCGTTTCCGCGGGCACCCCGGCCACCCCTCTCCCCGTCTCAGCCGCTGAACCCGGCCACGGTCTCCTTCGTGACCACCTTCACCGGCACCTTGATGGTCTCCTCGACCTTCTCCCCCTTGATCGCCTTGACCGCGTTGTCCACGGCGATCTTCCCGAGCTGCGACGGCTGCTGGGCCACCGACGCGTACAGCGCCCCCTGCTCGACCGCCTTCAGCCCGTCGGGAGTTCCGTCGAAACCGACGACCTGCACGGATTCGCCGGCCTTGGACCCGAGCGCCTTCACCGCGCCGAGCGCCATCTCGTCGTTCGCGGCGATGACACCCTGGACGTCCGGGTGCGCCTGGAGCAGGTTCGACATGACGTCGAGCCCCTTGGTCCGGTCGAAGTCGGCCGGCTGCTGCGCGACGACCTCGATCCCCGGGTACGCCTCCAGTCCCTTGGCGAAGCCCTCGGCCCGCTCGCGCGCGGCGGAGGTACCGGCCAGCCCCTGGAGGATCACGATCTTCCCGCTGCCACCGAGCTTGTCGGCGATGGCCTTCGCCGCCTGCTCGCCGCCGGCGACGTTGTCGGAGGCGACCAGTGCGTTCACATCGGCGTTGTTGACGCCGCGGTCGACGGCGATGACCGGGATCCTCGCCTTGCCCGCGGCCTGCACGGAGTTGCTCGCCGCGTCGGAGTCCACCGGATTGACGACGATCGCCGCGAGCTTCGAACTGGTGAAGTTCTGCAGCTGGTTGGCCTGCTGCGAGGCGTCGTTCTGCGCGTCGGTGACGGTCAGGTCCACCCCCAGCAGCTTCGCCTCGGCCTGCGCACCCGACCGGATCTGCACGAAGAACGGGTTGTTGAGCGTGGAGAGCGAGAGGCCGATCTTCCGGGTGCCGGCCTTCGGATCGCCGTGCAGGAACGACGTCGCACCCACGATCGCCACCGCCACGACAGCCGCGATCCCGTACGTGGCGGCCTGCCTGCCCCTTCCGCCGCCTGGCGCCCCGATCGCCGTGGGAGAGGCCCCGGCCTTGCGCCGCACCGTGTCGAGCAGCACCGCCAGGGCGATGACGACACCGATGACGACCTGCTGCCAGAACGCGGAGACGTTCAGCAGGTTCAGCCCGTTGCGCAGCACCGCGAGGATGAGCGCGCCGATCAGCGTCCCCGACGCCTTGCCGGTACCCCCGGCGAGGGAGGCGCCGCCGATGACGACGGAGGCGATGGCGTCCAGCTCGTACCCGGTGGCCGCCTGCGGCTGCGCGGAGGAGAGCCGGGAGGCCAGGACGACACCGGCGACCGCGGCGAACACACCGGACAGCGCGTAGATCGCGAGCTTCTGCCGGGGCACCCGCAGACCCGAGAGCCGGGCCGCCTCCTCGTTGCCGCCGATGGCGTACATCGAGCGGCCGATGTACGTACGGCCGAGGACGAACGCCGTGACGAGCCCCATGGCCACCATGACCAGTACCGGCACCGGCAGCCACCCGCCGAGCGTGTCACCCAGGTGGGAGACGGAGGCCGGGAACGCGATCGGCGATCCGTCCGAGATCACCAGTGCCAGGCCACGCCCCACCGACAGCGTCGCGAGCGTCGCGATGAACGGCGGCAGCTTGCCGTACGAGATCAGGAAGCCGTTCACCAGGCCGGCGGCCACGCCCGTCGCCAGCGCCAGCAGCACCGCGACGGCCACCGGCACTCCGTGCGCCGTGGCGCTCCACGCCAGCACGGTCGCCGACAGCGCGGCCACCGAACCGACCGACAGGTCGATGCCCGCCGAGACGATCACGAAGGTGACGCCGAAGGCGAGGACGGCGGTCACAGCCGCCTGGACGCCGACGTTGAGCAGGTTGTCGGTGGTGAGGAAGTCGCCCGACAGCGCCGACATGGCGATGACGAGGGCGATCAGCGCGGTCAGCGCGCCGTTGTCGAGCAGCAGACGGCGCAACGCCGCGGCGCCACCGGCGCCCGTACCGCCCTTGAGCGTTTCAGCGGCCACGGGGGGCCTCCAGTTCGGTAGTGGGATTGCTCACGGCCAGCGACATGACCGCGTCCTGCGTGGCCTCGTCGGCGGACAACTCGCCCGCGATCCGGCCCTGGGCCATCACCAGCACCCGGTCGCTCATCCCGAGCACCTCGGGCAGATCGCTGGAGATCATGAGGACGGCGGCCCCGGTCGCCGTCAGTTCGTTGATGAGCTGGTAGATCTCGACCTTGGCGCCGACGTCGATGCCGCGCGTGGGCTCGTCGAGGATCAGCACCTTGGTGTCGGCCAGGAGCCACTTGCCGATGACGACCTTCTGCTGGTTGCCGCCGGACAGCGTGCGCACCTGCTGACCGAGCCCGGCCATCCGTACGCCGAGTTGCCCGGCGATCCGCTCGGCGGCGTCGTGCTGACCCCTGAGGTCGACGATTCCGGCCCTGGTGGCGGCCTTGAGGGTGACGAGTCCGAGGTTCTCCTCGACCGACTGGTCGAGCACCAGCCCCTGACCCTTGCGGTCCTCGGGCACCAGCCCGATCCCCGCGGTCATGGCGGCGCCGATGTCGTGCCGCTTCAGGTCGGCCCCGGCGACGCGGACCGTACCGCGGTCGTACGGGTCGGCCCCGAAGACGGCCCGGACCACCTCGGTGCGCCCCGCCCCGACCAGCCCCGCGACGCCGACGACCTCGCCGGCCCGCACCTCGAAGCTGACGTCGTGGAAGGCACCGTCCCGGGACAGTCCCTCCACGGACAGCAGCGCGGTGCCCGGGACGGCCCGCTCGCGCGGGTACTGCTGCTCGATGGACCGGCCGACCATCAGCCGGACGAGCTCCTCCTCCGGCGTGGAGGCGGGCACCTGCCCGACCGACCTGCCGTCCCGGATGACCGTGACCCGGTCCCCGAGGGCGGCGATCTCCTCCAGGTGGTGCGTGATGAAGACGATCCCGACGCCGTCCTCGCGCAGCCTGCGCACGATCACGAACAGCTTCTCGACCTCCTCGGAGGTCAGCACGGCGGTCGGCTCGTCCATGATCAGAACCCGCGCGTCCAGGCTCAGCGCCTTGGCGATCTCGACCATCTGCAGGCGTGCGATGCCGAGTTCGCGCACCCGCGCGCGGGGCGACACGCTGACGCCGACGCGATCCAGCAGCTCCGAGGCGTCCGCCTCCATCCTCTTCCGGTCGATCACCCCGAACCGGCGCGGCTGGCGCCCCAGGAAGATGTTCTCGGCGACCGTCAGATCGGGGACGAGGTTGAACTCCTGGTAGATGGTGGCGATCCCGAGTCGCTCGGAGTCCTGCGCACCATGGATGCGGACCTCCTCACCGCCGACCAGGATGCGGCCCTCGTCGGGGGCGTGGGCACCGGAGAGCATCTTGATCAGGGTGCTCTTCCCCGCGCCGTTCTCACCGAGCAGCACATGGACCTCGCCCCGCCGCAGGTCGAAGTCGACGCGGTCCAGCGCGACCACCCCGGGGAAGGTCTTCCGTATGCCCTCGATGCGCAGCAACTCGTCCGCGTTGCTCACGACTGGCTCCTGTTCGTTGCGGGGTTCTCGTTCGTCACGGGGTTCTCGCCGCACGAGCGGCGAACGACGAGACGGGCGGGGAGCGTCACCGAGCGCGGCGGCCGCCCCTCGATGCGGTCCACGAGCGCGCGCACGGCGGCCCGGCCCAGCTCGCCCGTGGGCTGGGCGATCGCGGTGATCGGCGGGTCCGTGTGCACGAACCAGGGGATGTCGTCGAACGCGGCGAGCGCGATGTCCTCCGGCACCCGCAGGCCACGGGCGCGTACGGCGTCCAGCGCGCCCAGCGCCATCAGGTTGTCCGCCGCGAACACGACCTGCGGGGGCTCGGCGAGGTCGAGGAACCGCTCGGTCTCCCGCCGGCCGCTGGCTGCCTGGAAGTCACCCTGGCCGATGTACTGGTCCGGCAGGTCGAGGCCGCACTCCGCCAGCGCCTCGCGGAACGCCTCCACGCGCTCCTGCCCGGTCGTGGTGGCCGCCGGCCCGGCGATGATCGCCAGCCGCCGGTGCCCCAGCCGGTGCAGGTGCACGACGAGATCCCGTACGGCACCCCGCCCGTCCGCCCGCACCACCGGCACGTCGACGCCGGGGATCCACCGGTCCACGAACACCATCGGTGTCCCGGCCCGGGCGGCGTCCAGCATGAGCGGCGACCCGCCGTCGGTGGGCGAGACCAGCAGCCCGTCGATACGGCGGTCCAGCAGCGTCCGTACGTGGTGGTCCTGCAGTTCCGGCCGCTCGTCGGCGTTACCGATGATCACGCTGTACCCCAGCGCCCGCGCCGCTTCCTCCACGGACCGTGCGAGCTCGGTGAAGTACGGGTTCAGCACGTCGCTGATCACGAGGCCGAGCGTGTGGGTCTGGTCGGTACGCAGCGACCGCGCCACGGCGTTGGGCCGGTACCCGAGCGATGCGACGGCGGCCAGCACCCGCGCCCGCGCGCCCTCGCTCACCGACGGGTGCTCATTCAGGACACGCGAGACAGTGGCGACGGACACGCCTGCCTCGGCGGCGACGTCCTTGATGCTCGTCACAGCCGCCCCACCTCCTCGTGGAATCGATTACATCAACGCGTTCCCCCGATTGGAATCGATTACATGCCCGTAGGGCAAGCCTTGAGCCGATGGCTGAAACCTGATCGTGATGAACGCCGGCCGCTCAAGCAGCCACCTGCGGCGGGAATCGGGCGCGCAAGAGGCAAGCCCCGGGCCGCCGGCCCGGGGCTTGCCCGTCAACCGCCGGACCGCCCTAGATGCTCGATCCGCCGCCGGAGGTGTTGTTCCACCAGGCGCTGTAGGCGTTCAGCGAGTACCGCTTCTGCACGCCGCCGGTCGAGGTGATCTCGATGCCGAACTGCATCGTGTCGAAGGTGGTGTTGCGCAGGAGGTTCTGCGACGCGGCCCAGCGCCAGACCGCCGAGGCGTCGATGGTGCCGGTGTCGGTCTGCTGGGCGGGGATGAGCTGCAGGACGTTCCAGCCGGGATCGGCCTGCCAGACCGACGCGTACCGGATGCCGCCGATGGTCACGTTGGACGCGATCTGCCGTCCCCAGCCGCCTGCCGACGTGCCGGACCAGCTGGTGAAGACCATGATCTCGTCCTGGTTGCCGGTCGACCAGAGGTCGCTCGTCCAGTCCCACCAGTCACCGCCGGCGACGGGAGCCGACGACGTGTTGTACCAGAAGCCCGCCGAGTTCAGCTGCGACAGCGGCGTCCGGGGCCGGACCCCGGTGTTCGGGTAGGACTTGACCCCGCCGCCGGAGTGGTCGGCGTCGACGTACCAGGACTTGATGCTGTTGACGGTCAGGCACTGCGGTCCGTGGTTCTGGCCCCAGACGTCGTTGTAGACCGTCCAGGTGCCCTGGGTGTACTGACCCCACTGGTCGCAGGTGGAGTACACCTGGGCCTGCGCCGGAGACGCGATGCTCAGGAACGCTGCGATCAGGGTGGCGATCAGGGCCGGACGACCGAAGCCGGCCGACTTCTTGCCGCGGATGGATTCACGGGTGTGCCATCTCATGTGTCCCTCCAAGGACGGCGATGGGTTGTTCCGGACTCCCGGTCCGGTGGCGGGACCTGACGGCCGTGAGGTGTCGCCCGCCGGCGAATCCGGGTTCGGGACGGCGCGGCTCGGCCCCGTCGGAGGTGGCGCGCTCAAGAACTGCGGGAACGGCGCCCGGTCCCCTGACCTTCGAGCACCGGGCTTGCCGGACGCAGGTGCGAAGGGTCGAAGCGCTTGCGCCCGTGGACAGTAGTAATGACGGAGCCTCAGCACAGCAAGGCCGTGCGCAGGAGGACACAGCTCTTTCACCTGTCGACTGTCGAACCGCCCTCGAAGGACTGTCGAACCGCTTCCGAACGGCAACGGCTGCAGGAGCGCACGGGGCGAGGGACGGCTTGGCCCGCACTGCCGGCGAGAGTATTGACACGCTAATTGTGAGCGTTAACACTCTTGCAACAGGCGGGCGCCGCACCAAGCCCCCTGGGCGGCGACGCGCGCTCATGCGAAGGACTGCGGCCGCTGTACTCCCCGTTTTCTCCTCTTACGCACGATGGAGTTCGCCATGCCGGCTCACCCCTTCAGCCGCCGTGCCATGTTCAGGGCGACCGGCGCCGCGGCCGTGGCCGCAGCCGCCGGCCCCGTCCTCGGTCCGGTCACCGCCGCGGCGGATACGCCCCCGGTCAGGTCCGACGTCGGAGTGTCGACGGTCCCGTTCGAGCTGGGCCAGGTCCGGCTCACCAGCAGCCGATGGCTCGACAACCAGAACCGCACCCTGGCCTACCTCCGCTTCGTCGACGTCGACCGCCTGCTGTACAACTTCCGCGCCAACCACCGGCTCTCCACCAACGCCGCTGCCGCGAACGGTGGTTGGGACGACCCGGGGTTCCCCTTCCGCACCCACGTGCAGGGCCATTTCCTCTCGGCGTGGGCCCAGGCCGCCGTCGCGCTCGGCGACACCACCTGCCGCGACAAGGCCGACCGGATGGTGGCCGAACTCGCCAAGTGCCAGGCCAACAACGCTGCCGCGGGCTTCTCCGCCGGCTACCTGTCGGGCTTCCCCGAGGCCGACTTCGCCAGCCTCGAAGCGGGCAGGCTGAGCAACGGCAACGTCCCGTACTACTGCGTCCACAAGACCATGGCCGGTCTGCTCGACGTGTGGCGCCTCCTGGACAACACCCAGGCCCGCGACGTGCTCCTCGCGCTCGCCGACTGGGTCGACCGCCGCACCGCCGCGCTCGGCTACAGCACGATGCAGTCGGTGCTGGGCACCGAGTTCGGCGGAATGAGCGAGGTGTTGGCCGATCTGTGCCAACAGACCGGTGACACCCGCTGGCTGACCACCGCTCAGCGCTTCGACCACGCCGCCGTCCTCGACCCGCTCGCCGCGAACCTGGACCGGCTCAACGGCCTGCACGCCAACACGCAGGTGCCCAAGTGGATCGGAGCCGTCCGCGCGTACAAGGCCACCGGGACGACCCGCTACCGCGACATCGCCGCCAACGCCTGGGCGATCACCACCGGCTCGCACACCTACGCCATCGGCGGCAACAGCCAGGCGGAGCACTTCCGGGCCGCGAACGCCATCTCCGGCTACCTCACCGACGACACCTGCGAACTCTGCAACTCCTACAACATGCTCAAGCTGACCCGGGAACTGTGGCAGCTGAACCCGGACCAGGCCTCGTACTTCGACTTCTACGAGAAGACGCTGCTCAACCACGTCCTCGGCGCCCAGAACCCGGCCGACCCGCACGGCCACATCACCTACTTCAGCTCCCTCAACCCGGGTGGCCGCCGGGGCAAGGGCCCGGCCTGGGGCGGCGGCACCTGGAGCACCGACTACGGCACCTTCTGGTGCTGCCAGGGAACGGGCGTCGAGTCCAACACCAAGCTGATGGACTCCGTCTACTTCCACGACGGCACCACCCTCACGGTGAACCTGTTCCTGCCGTCCGTCCTGGACTGGACCCAGCGGGGCATCACCGTCACCCAGACCACCGCGTTCCCGGCCGAGGACACCACGACGCTCAAGGTCACCGGCAGCGTCGGCGGGACGTGGTCCCTGCGCGTCCGCATCCCCGGGTGGACCTCGGGCGCCGTCGTCAGCGTCAACGGCGTCGCGCAGAGCGTCGCGGCCACCCCGGGCACGTACGCCACCCTCACCCGGTCCTGGGTCTCCGGCGACACCGTCACCGTGAAGCTCCCGATGCGGGTGGCCCTCCAAGCCGCCAACGACAGCCCGGGCGTCGCGGCGGTCACCTACGGCCCCGCCGTCCTGGCCGGCAACTACGGCAGCACCGCGCTGTCCGCCCTCCCGGCCCTGGACGCCGCCACGATCACCCGGACCAGCAGCACCGCCCTCGCCTTCACGGCCACCGCCGACGGAGCGAAGGTCGACCTCGGCCCGTTCCACGACGCCCAGGGCTTCAACTACACCGTCTACTGGCGGACCGACAGCGCGAGCTTCCGTCTGGTCAACGCGGCCAGCGGCCTCGTCCTCGGCATCCAGAACACGTCCACCGCCGACGGCGGCCTCGCCCTGCAGTGGCCCGACACCGGCACCGCCGACCACAACTGGGCCCTCGTCGTCGACGGCGCCGCACTGCGGCTGCGCAACGCCAACAGCGGCAAGGTCCTCGGCGTGAAGGACATGTCCACCGCCGACAACGCCCCGATCCTCCAGTGGGCCGACTCGGGCACCGCCGACCACCGGTGGACCGTCGTCGACGCCGGCAACGGCTACTACAAGCTCCAGAACGTCAACAGCGGCAAGCTGCTCGGCATCGCCGGCGGCTCCACCGCCCAGGGCGCCGCAGCCGTCCAGCTGCCCGACAGCGGTTCCGCCGCCGGCCAGTGGCAGTTCGCCCCCGTCGGCGCCCGGCGGATCCAGAACGTCGCCAGCGGGCGGCTGCTCGGCATCCGGGACATGTCCACCGCCGACGGCGGCCTGGCCATCCAGTGGGACGACAACGGCACCGCCGACCACCTCTGGACGGCCGCCCTCGACACCGGCGGCTACCTGCGCCTGCGCAACGCCAACAGCGGCAAGGTCCTCGCCACGGAGAACGGCGGCACCGCCAACGGCACCCGGATCGTCCAGTGGGCCGACAACGGCGCCGCCGACCACCGGTGGCGCCTGCGCCACGGTGGCGGCGACACCTTCCGGATCCAGTGCGCCGACAGCGGCCGCGTCCTCGGCATCTCCGGTGCCTCCACCGCCTCGGGAGCGCAGGCCGTGCTCTGGGACGACAACGGCACCAGCGACCACCTGTGGCGGTTCATCTGATCCGGCGCCGGATCGCGGTCGCCGCGGGGTGATCGCAGCCGGATCCCGCAGCAACGCTGCCCGGATCCGGCTGCGATCAGCGGTGGTCGTTCAGCGGTGGTCGTTCAGCGGTTCACCGCCCGCATCCCGTCCTCGTCGTAGCGCTCGCCCGCCACCTCGGGCAGCTCGGCGTCGATCCGGGCCAGGTCGTCCTCGGTCAACTCGACGTCGACCGCGCCCGCGTTCTGCTCCAGGTAGGTGCGGCGCTTGGTACCGGGGATCGGCACGAGGTCCTCGCCGCGGGCGAGGACCCAGGCGATCGCCAACTGGGCCGGAGTGACGCTCTTCTCCGCGGCGATCTCCTTCACCTTCTCCGCGAGCCGCAGGTTGGCGGCCAGGTTGGCCTCGGTGAAGCGGGGGTTGGTGCGGCGGAAGTCGTCCTTGTCGAGCTCGTCCGGGGAGCTGAAGCGGCCCGCGAGGAAGCCGCGGCCCAGCGGGGAGTACGGCACGAAGCCGATTCCGAGCTCCCGGCAGGTGGGGAGCACCTCGGCTTCCACGTCCCGCGTCCAGAGCGAGTACTCGCTCTGGACGGCGGTGACCGGGTGGACGGCGTGGGCGCGGCGGATGGTCTCGCCGCTCGCCTCGCTCAGCCCGATGTACCGCACCTTTCCCTCGGCGACCAGTTCGCCGAGCGCGCCGACGGTCTCCTCGATGGGCACGGTCGGGTCGACCCGGTGCTGGTAGTACAGGTCGATGCGGTCGGTGCCGAGCCGCGCGAGCGAACCGTGGACGGAGCTGCGCACGTGCTCGGCGGAGCCGTCCTGGCGGCCCACGGTGGACATGTCGCCCGGAACGGCGTTGTCCATCCGGTAGTTGAACTTCGTGGCGATCACGTACTCGTCCCGGTGCCCGCGGACGGCTTCGCCGACCAAGGACTCGTTGGTGAGCGGTCCGTAGACCTGCGCGGTGTCGAGGAACGTGATGCCGAGGTCCAGGGCGCGGCGGATGGTCGCGACGCCCTCGTCCTGGTCGGCCGTGCCGTAGAAGGCGGACATCCCCATGCAGCCGAGGCCGATGGCGGACACCTGGAGGTCCCGCAGACTGCGCTGTTGCATGTGGCGTGCCGGCCCTTCGTCTCGTTCTTCCCATGGGCCGACGCCTTCCGACGCCCCGGTCCGGGCGACCGGCCGGCCTCGTCCCCTCGGGGAGGACCTTACGGTGTCGGGGCCGTCCGGAGGCGGAACGGCACGGCCGGGGGACCAACGAGGCTCCCCGGCCCGCCGGTTGAGGTCTGGGACCGCCCGCCCGACCGCCGGGGCGCCTCGCTCTCCCCTCCTGCGATCAGGCCGTCACCCGATCCGTGCCGCCCCGGCGGAGCCCAGGGCTTCGAAGTCCGCCACCAGGTCGGCGGGGGAGGGGAGGGCGTCGATCTCCGCCTTCATGGCCGCGGCCGACTTCCGCAGGCCGTCGTCGGTGAGCAGCCGGTCGAGCAGGGCGGTGTCGACGGCGTCCAGGCTGGAGGACAGCGCGAAGCCGTTGGCCTGCCCGGCGGCGGCGTTGGCGAAGTTGTCGGCACCCTGGGGGAGGACCAGCTGGGGGACGCCCAGCGCGGCGGCGGTCATCATGCTGCCCGAGCCGCCGTGGTGGACGACGCCGTCGCTGGCCTGGAGCAGCTGGCTCAGCGGCACCCACGGCAGCGGCCGGACGTTGCCGGGCAGCGTGCCGAGCGGCGTGAGGTCCGCGTCGCCGGCGGCGAGCAGGATCTCGGCGTCGAGCGCCCCCGCCTGCTCGATCAGGCGGGAGAGGGGCGCGATGCCCTCCCAGTCGGTGAACACCGTGCCCAGCGTCACCGCGATCCGCGGCCTGGTGCCGCGCCCGATCAGGTCGGCGGGGATCGTCCCGCCGCCGTTGTACGGCACGTACCGCACGCGCCAGCCCCCGCCGTCGCCGCCGAGCGAGGCCGGCACGACGTCCAGGACGGTGGACGCAGCGCTCGCCTCGACCCCCCGCGCGCGGTAGTCGTCGGCGAGCAGTCGGCGCAGGCGGGCCGCCGCCCCGCCCGAGGTGACCCCGAAGTTGTGCCGCACCGCGGGGATGCCGAACCTGGCGGCCACCAGCGGTGCGGCGCCCTGGAAGGACTCGTGCACGATGACGTCAGGCCGCCAGTCCTCCGCGACCTTCAGCAGGTCGTCGATGGTCGAGCGGCCGAACTCGGCGAAGCCGAGGGCGCTCAGTTCGTTCGTCTCGTCCTCCGTCCGCTCCGCGTCGGCGAACCGGACGTCCTTCGGGAGGGCGCGGGCGAAGGCCTCCCTGAGGGTGGTGCCGTCGCCGATCTCGACGACGGGCAGTCCGGTGTTGCGCAGGATCGCGACCGGCGGCTGGCCGGCGAACAGGACGTCGTGGCCGGCCGCCCGCAGGGCCAGTGCGGTGGGGATCACGGGGAAGATGTGGCCGACCGCCCCGGGGGCGGTGAACAGGACTCGCACGGTGGTTCTCCTGATGCAGACGGGTGCTCGTGGTCGGACGTGCTCGCGGTGCTGGGAGTGGGACCGTCCGCGGCCGGCCGGCAGGGCCCGTCCACCCGGGACATCCGGGTCCGCCTTGATGTCGGCTGTGGCCACGTCGCCCCTGGTGAGCCGGTGACCGCCCCCCGGCGGTCACTGTGCGGACGATCCTGGCACGGCCCGTTCCGACCAGGCACTCGTATCTTCTGACAGATGTTCACCTCAGGTGCGGCCGGCTTTCCTTGGGCTTGACATCGGGCCGCTCCCCTTGCCATGCCGTCGCGTCTGTGTCCTGAACGGCCGCGTCCTGAACGGCCGCGTCTTCGCGCCCGCCGTGTCCGCGCGCCCGCTCCGAGAGGCCGGCGGACGGGTTCAGTGGACGGGTTCAGTGGACGGTGCCCTCGTGGGTGTGGATGTCGGTGGGGCGGGTCGAGGCGGCCAGCAGCGCGCGCACGGCGCGGGCGGTGGTAGCGGCGGGGAGGGACGGGGTGGCGGAGTCGAGGACCTGCTCGGGCAGGGCGGGGACGTGGACGAAGCCTCCGCGGGTGCCGGGGCGTTCGGCGGCGAGGAAGTGCATGAGGGTGTAGAAGACGTGGTTGCAGACGAAGGTCCCGGCGGTGTGGGACAGGGAGGCGGGCAGGCCGGCCTCCCGGACGGCGGCCACGCAGGCCTTGACGGGCAGGGTGGCGAAGTAGGCGGCGGGTCCGCCGGGGACGACGGGCCGGTCGACGGGTCGGCGGCCCGCGTTGTCGGGGATGCGCGCGTCGTCGACGTTGACGGCTATCCGCTCGACGGTGATGTCGGGCCTGCCGGTGGCCTGGCCGAGGCAGACCACCACCTCCGGCTCGGCTTCCCGGACGGCGGTGCGCAGTTCGTCGGCCGCCTGTCCGAAGACGCAGCTGAGCCGGGCGGGGGTGACGTGCAGTCCCGCGGGCGGGTTGTCGGCGACGAGACGGGCGACCTCCCAGGCGGGGTTGAGGGCGGCGCCGTCGAACGGCTCGAAGCCGGTGAGCAGGACCCGGGTCATGGGCGGTCAGGGCCTTTCCTGTCGATCGCGCGGTTCGGTCGGGGGATCCGGACGCAGGGCCGGCCGGCTCAGAACGCGAAGAGCGACATGATGGCGATGTTGCACACCAACAGGACGCCTGCCGTGGGCAGTTGGGCCTTGATCGGGCCGTACTGGTCCTTGAGTTCGAGCAGTGCGGCCGGGACCAGGTTGAAGTTCGCGGCCATCGGGGTCGTCAGGGTGCCGCAGAAGCCGGCCAGCATCCCGACGGCCAGGACGACGGCGGGATCGCCGTGCAGTTGGGCGACCAGGACCGGCCAGCCGATGGCGGCGGTCATGACGGGGAACGCGGCGAAGGCGTTGCCCATGACGACGGTGAACACGGCCATGCCGACGCAGTAGAGCGCCACCGCGGTGTACTTGCTGCCGTCCGGCAGGAGATGGGTGGTGAGCTTGCCGACCTGGGTGCCGACGCCGGCGGTCTGGAAGATCGAGCCGAGGACGGCGAGGAGCTGGGGCAGCAGCAGGGACCAGCCCATGGCCTCCAGCAGCCCGCGGCCGGAGTGCAGGGCGACGGCGGGGTTGCGCTCGCGGGTGAGGAGGAGGGCGACGGCCAGGGCGACGAGCGCTCCGATGCCGAGTCCGAGGAGCGTCTCGCTGCCGGGCTGGAGGAGCGTGCCGCGGCCGAGGTGCACGCCCTTGAGGAGGGTGGCGCACAGCAGCGCGACGAGGGGCAGGGTGAGCGCGGGGACGAAGAGCCGGCTGCCGAGTCGGGCGGCGGAGGCGCCGCGCTGCTCGGGGGTGGTGGTCGCCGGGGTGCCGCGTCCGGTGAGCCCGAAGCCGGCCAGGCAGATCACGGCCAGGACGGCGACGCCCAGCGGCGCGGCGGGTGCCTTCTTCTCCGCGACCCACGTGCCGTAGCCGAAGCTCACGCCGAGCAGGCCCCAGAACGCGGCGCTGCCAAGGCGCTTGGGGTTGGTGCGGTCGACCGCCATCTGCGCGGCCATCGCGACGAAGACGGCCCCGACGAGCCAGTAGAGCCATTCGACCTTGATCACTTGGACCCCTCCCGGACACGGGCGGGGGCGGGGGCAGTGGTACCGGCGGCGGTCAGGTCACGCGTGAGGGTGCGGTCCAGGCGCAGCAGGCGCCCGCCGTGGACGAGGGTCGCGCAGATCGCGGTGGGAATCGCCCAGAGCGCGAGCTGCACCGGTTCCAGGCCGGTGTGATAAGTCGCGTTGACGAAGCCGGTGATCAGGAGGATCGAGCCGACGGCGAGGAAGCAGTCCTCGCCGAAGAAGAGGCCCACGGTGTCCGCGCTGGAGGCGAAGGAGCGCAGGCGCTCGCGCGCCCGGTCCGTCAGCGGGCCGTGCCTGCGTTCGGCGGCGGCCTCCGCCATCGGCGCGATCATCGGCCGCACCGCCTGGGCCGGGCCGCCGAGCGCGGTCAGGCCGAGTGCGGCGGCGAGTTGGCGGACCACCAGGTAGACCGCGAGGAGGCGGCCGGCGCTGACCTTCGCCAGCCGGTTCATCAGGGTGCGGGCCTGCTCCTGGAGTCCGTGGCGCTCCAGGAGGCCGATGACCGGCAGGGTGACGACGAAGAGGGTCACCGAGCGGCTGGAGGCGAAGCCCGTCCCGAACGCCTCCAGGACCTTGACCGGGCTCAGCCCGCCCAGCAGGCCGGTGAGGACGCCTGCCGCACCGACGACGAGGAGCGGATTGCGCCGGGTGGCGAATCCCGCCACCACGACGAGGATGCCGACAAGAACGATCATGTTCCTGGCCGCCTTTCGGAGGGGTCTCCGCCGGACACGGTCCGCACCCGGCGGATGAAGGCCACGGCCCAACGGGCCGCGACCGTACGGGGGTTGCCGCGAGGCTAGGGGATTGTGGAACAATCCGACAAGACTTCGGGCGGTATCCCCTTCCGACGCCGACACGACACCAGGGGAGGAGCCGGACCATGACCGGGACCTTCGACACACTCGCCGCCGACCGGAACCGGCTCGAACGCACCGGCATCGCCCAACGAGTGGCCGACATCCTGCGCGAGCACATCACCGAAGGCCGGCTCACCCCGGGCACCCGCCTGTCGGAGGAAGCCCTGGGCGGAGCACTCGCCGTCTCACGCAACACGCTCCGCGAGGCCTTCCGCCTCCTGGCCGACCAGCGCCTCGTCGTCCACGAGCTGAACCGCGGCGTCTTCGTCCGGATCCTCACCCCCCGGGACGTCGCCGACATCTACACGCTGCGTCTCGCCCTGGAGATGGCCGGCGTACGGGCCCTGCGCAGCGCGAAACCGGAACACCTGTCCGCGCTGCGGGCCGCGCTCGCGCGCGCGGAGTCCGCCGAGGCACTGGACGACTGGGTCGCCGTGGGCACCGCCGACCTGCACTTCCACCAGGCCGTCGCCGGACTGGCCGGCAGCGACCGGATCGACGAGTGCATGGCCAGGCTGGTCGCGGAACTGCGCCTGGCCTTCGCGGCGGTCCCCTCGGCCCACGGATTCCACGAGCCGTTCCTGCGCCGCAACCAGACGATCGCCGGCCTGCTGGAATCCGGCGAGATCGACGACGCCGAAGTCGAGCTGACGCGCTATCTGGACGACGCCCGCACGGTGATCGTCCAGGCCATGACGGAAGCCGGCCCGTGACGGTCACCGGCCCGTGACGATCACCGGCCCGAGCAGCGCCGGCCGCGGGGCGGTGTGTCAGAGCCACGGTCTACGCTCCGGATCACCTACGAGCTCGGGGGAGACCGGATGTTCTACGACGATTACGACTACCTGCCCGCCCTGTTCACGGCCGTGGCCGACCCGTCCGAGGAGAAGCGGACCGTCGACGGCTGGCGGATCGAGCGGGTCGGTCCGATCCAGGGGGCTGCCGACCACTGCACGATCCACGACCCGCTGGGGTGGGAGGGCATGAACGTCCCGATGCGGCCCGGCGGCACGCCCGTCTACCTGGTCTCCCGCGAGGACGCACCCGCGGTCCCGGTGGCCGCTCTGGTGCACCCCACCGAGAACGTCCCGGTCCGGATGGACGACTGCGGCGACGGCTTGGCGACCCCCTCCGGACTCGTCGTGCTGCACGCCGACCCCAGCACCACCCGGATCGAACCGGCCGCCCGGATGCTCGAACGCACCTGGGCCACGCTGCACGCGCGCGCCGCCGAAGGCAGCGGCTGGCTGCTGGAGAACTTCCGCGAGAGCCTCCGGGACGCCTCGGTGGACCCGTCCGACTGGCCGGTGGACCCGATCGAGGGCGACTTCGCGAACGACTGGCTGATGATCCCGGACGAAGCCGGCACCGGCACCGTCCTGGGCATCCTGGTCAGCCCGGACGGGTGCAACACGACCGCGTGCCTGGACGCCGACGGCAAAACGGTGGCGACCCTGCTCACCTTCGACCACTGACCCACGGGCGGCATCCCGAACGGCCAGGCGGGGCACCGCAGGTGCCCCACCGCTCTTCGTTCCGCTCGAACGTGTTCCGGCCAAGTTGAGCTCTTCACAGTCCGAACATCAGACATACGCATGATCTCCTCACTAGGGTGAGGCCCGATCCACCGCTCGTCCATCCCCCCGACCAGCGGGCATCACGCATGCCCGCCGCCAGGACTGGAGTGAACCGATCATGCATCCTCGCCACCTGTGGAAGCGCCTCACCGGCGCGGTCGTCCGCCGCGGCCTCGGCGCCACCATGGGCGCGCTCGCGCTCATCGCGTCGTTCGTCCTCGCGGGCACCGCCGCCGGCACGTCGAACGCGGCCGCCCAGCCGGCCGGTGTCAGCAGCGGCGGCCAGTGGGCCTGCTCCGGCGCCGCCATCCCGAACGGATACGTCCTCACCGCCTTCAACAAGGACGGCTGCAGCGGCTGGGGCTCGTGGTTCCAGCAGCCGGACGCGGACGGGCTCTACAGCTGCGGCGGCTCCCCGATCTACTCGGGCTACGTCCTCACCGACTACCTGAGCTTCGGCTGCAACGGGATGGGCTCCTGGCAGCACAGCCTCGTCAAGGACGGGATCTGGACCTGCGGCGGTTCCCCGATCGTTCCGGGGTACGTGGTGACCGGCTACCAGGTCCCCGGCTGCCACAACGTCGGCGCCTGGTACCACCAGATCGCGAAGCCCGGCCTGCTCGTCTGCCCCAACTCGCCGATCCCGCCGGGCTTCCTCGCGGGCGCCTACTGGGCGGCCGGCTGCACCGGCCACGGCGGCTACTTCCTCTCCCGCGCCTGATCCCACCGGCCGGTCCGCCGGGGCACCGCACGACGTGCGCCACCCCGGCGGACCGGACGGCGACCGGGGGCGGATCCGACCACGTATGCCGTGATTCATCCGCTCCCGGTGCCGTCGGCCTCCCAGCGGAGCAGGTCGCCCGGCTGGCATTCGAGCACCTCGCAGAGCGCGGCGAGGGTGGCGAAGCGCACCGCCTTGGCGCGGCCGTTCTTGAGGACGGCCAGGTTGGCGGGCGTGATCCCCACGCGGTCCGCGAGTTCGCCGACGGACATCTTCCGTCTGGCCAGCATCACGTCGATGTCGACGGCGATCGGCATCAGATCACCTCGTCCAACTCGGCCTGCATCCGGGCCGCTTCGACGTCGCGGGCGACGGCCTGGGCGAGCAGCTTGCGCAGCACGAGGACGATGAGGGCGACGCCGAGGACGGCCACGCCGATCCCGGCCATGATGCCGGTGACGCCCGGGTCGTCGCGCTGGCCGGGTGCGTTCACGGCGGTGATCGCGAACCACGCGAGCGCGGCCGCGACGATGGCCCCGATGATGCCGTCCACGTAGCGGAAGGCGGTGTGGGAGAAGACGGTTCCGTGTCGCACCATCGTCACCAGCCGCCAGACGCAGCCCATGGCGACCTGGGCCGTGCCGATGCCCAGGATCGTGATCACGCGCAGTGCGGTCAACGGGAGCGAACCGCCCTCCTGGTCCTTCCCGCTGACCAGCGCCCACACCATCAAGACCTGGACGAGCACGCTGCCGGTGAGCACCACCACGAGCACGGCGCGCAGCGCGCGCACTGTCAGCTTTCCCAAGACCTGTCCTCCCATCGAGTTGCGATGGGAATCTATCGAATATCGATAGGTTAGGCAAGGGGAGGAGTCGGCGGATGCGGCGGAGCCCCGCCGGGCGGGTGCTCGGCGGGGCTCGGTACCGCGTGGGGGCGGTGGGTTCCGGGTTGGGGCGGGTGTGCTGTGGGGCGGGTCAGGCGCGGGCGTCGATCTTGCCCTGGAGGGCGGTGAGCAGGTCCTTCAGGATGCCGATGGTGACCTCGTCGGCGAGCTCGCCCTCGCCGTCGAAGCGCTCGTGCGAGCGGAAGGCGACCAGCTCGGGCTTGACCACCACGTCGCTGTCGGTCCAGACGAAGACCTGGCGCAGCGCCAGCTGGGCGCGGACGGAGCCGAAGTTGGTGGGCGCGGCGCCCATGATCGCGGTGGGCTTGCGGTGCAGCGGCAGGCCCTCGTTCTTGGTCCAGTCGGTGCTCAGCCAGTCCAGGGCGTTCTTGAGCACGCCGGGGATCGAGTAGTTGAACTCGGGGGTGGCGATGAGCAGGCCGTCCGCGGCGAGCACCTTGCGGCGCAGCTCCTCGACGACGGCCGGGCGCACGCCGGGGTGGTCGAGGTCGTAGTCGTACGGCGGGATGTCGCGCAGGCCGTCGTAGATCTCGATGTCCATGCCGGTGGGGTTGTGCGTCCGGGCGGCGCGCAGCAGGGCGGTGTTGTGCGAGTCGGCGCGCAGCGAGCCGGAGATGGCGAAGACCTTGGACGCGCTCATGACGGTGCTCCTTGCGGTGTGGTGCGGGCGGGTCTGCCCGGTGCGGGGCGGGGGTGGGGCGGCGGCCGTTCCGACGTCAGGTCGGTTCCGGCCGGCGGTCGTTCCGACGCCGAGAAATCTAAACCGTTCAGTTCAATGCGTCAACCAGACAGTTCAGTCTTGACTCTGAACTGGGAGGTGTAGTTCAGTTTTCGGCATGACGACGACTCAGCTCGCCGCGGCCCAGGCCGCCCCCGTAAGCCCGTCCGCTCCCGTCCACGCGTCCGCCCCGGTCCGTTCGACGGCTACCGTCATCGATCCCGTGCACACCTTCGAGGGCGCGGGCTTCCCCGTCCGCCGCCCGTTCCCGGTGGCCGAGCTCCCGATGCTCGATCCGTTCCTGATGGTCGACCAGACCGGTCCGCTGCTGCTCGCCCCCGGCGAGGCCAAGGGCGCTCCTGCCCATCCGCACCGCGGTTTCGAGGCGGTCTCCTACCTCATCGAAGGCTCGATGGACTGGGCCGACTCGACCGGGCGGCGCGGCACCAGCGTCGCGGGCGAGGTGGAGTGGCTCACCGCCGGTGCGGGCATCGTCCACTCCAACGAGCCGACCGCCGAACTCCTCACCCGCGGCGGCCGCCAGCACATGCTCCAGATCTGGGTGAACCTGCCCGCCCGGCTGAAGGACCTCCCGGCCCGCAGCCAGAACCAGGGACCCGAGACCATCCCGGTGGTGCACACCGAGGACGGCAGCCGGGTCAAGGTGATCGCGGGCCGCAGCCACGGCGTGGCCGGGCCGTTCGAGACGCACCTGCCGGTCCTGCTCGCGCACGCCGTGCTGCCCGCCGGAGGACAGGCCGAGTTCACGGTGCCGACCGGCCACAACGCCGCCGTCTACGTGCTCTCCGGCGCCGTCGAACTGCCCGACGCGCAGCTGGCGGACGGCCAGCTCGCGGTGCTGGCGCACGACGGCGAGCGGATCGCCGTCGCCGCGCCGCACGGCGAGGCCGAGGTGCTGGTCCTGGCCGGCGAGCCGATCGGTGAGCCGGTGGCCCGCGGCGGCCCGTTCGTGATGAACACCGCGGCCGAGCTCCGCCAGGCCCAACTCGACTTCGCGAACGGCAAGTTCGGAACGATCCCGGAATGAGCACGGGAACGCGGAACACGGCGGCGGGCGCGGGCGCGCGCTCGGCGCCCGCCAGCCGTGGGGCAGGAGGGACGCTGCGCGCCGGCCTGCTGCTCGCGGCGCTCGCCGCCCCGGGAGCAGCCGGACTCTCCGCTCCGAGCCTCGTCCTGCCCGCCATCGCACGGGACCTGCACACCGGCCCCGGCCCGGCCGCCTGGCTGATGAGCGGCTACGGGCTCGGCATGATGCTCGGCACCCCGCTGCTCACCGGTACGGCCGGGCGGCGCGGCCCCCGGGCTCTGCTGCTCGCCTCCGCGGGCGCGCTGCTGATCGGCGTGCTGGTCACGCTCGCCGCCGGGACGGCCCTGGGCCCGCTGGTGGCCGGGCGCGCCGTGCTGGCGGTCGGTGCGGCCGGTTTCAACGTGGCCGCCTTCCAGCTGGCGGCACGTCAACCGGACGCACGCGCCTCGGGCCTCGTCGCGATCGGCAGCGCGGCGGGCGGCACCGCCGGACTGTTCATCGGCGCGGCGGTGGCGGCCGGGCTGGGCTGGCGGGCCTGCCTGATGCTGCCGGTGCCGGCCCTGGCGGCGCTGCCGGCCGCACTGCGCGGGTGCGCCGCAGCGCAGACGGCGCAGGGCACGGGCGATCGCCCGGCGGCGCGCCGCTCCTTCCTCGGCCTGGACTCCCTGGCGGTGCCGCGCTTTCGCACCGTCGCGGCGGTGATGCTCGTCCTGGCGACCGTCAACTTCAGCCTGGTCTACGGCGCACCGCGGCGAGCCGCCGCGCTGACCGGCTGGAGCGCCGTCCAGACCGGCGCCGTCGCCTCGCTCGCCACCCTGTCCGGCGCGCTGCTCTCCTGGCTGCTGGTGCGCGCCGCGTCCCGGCTGGGCCTGCAGCGGACCGCCGGCCTGCTGCTCGGCGTCTCGTGCACCGCACTCGCGCTCGCCGCCTTCGCCCCCTGGGCACCGCTGGTGCTGCTGGGTGCCGGGGCCAGCGCTTGCGTCAACGCCGCCGGCCAGGGCGTCCTGACCGGCGCCGCCGCCCAGGCCGTGGCCCCGCAGCGCCAGCCGGAGGCGATCGGGCTGTTCAACCTGGTGTTCCTGCTCGGCGCGGCACTCGGCCCGCAGCTGGCGGCGTTCGGCGGGCGGATCGCCGGGCTGGGCCCGTAAGGAGTGTCGGACGGAGCCTTGCCGGGCCCGCGACGCCAGGTCCTCCGTCCCTGGTCCACCCCGCCAGCCGTGCCGACCGAACCGTTCAGTTTCCTATACTGGCCCGTACCATCTCCCCCCTGAGCACCCCGAGGAGAACCCCGATGGCCGCCGACAGCCCCCAGCCGGTCGACGAGTTCGGCATCCCGATCATCCCGAGCCCGGTCGACGCCGCCCAGCGGCGCCGGCAGGCGATCATCGACGCGGCCCTGGTCGAGTTCCTCAAGGAGGGCTACTCCGCCGCCTCGATGGACGCCATCACCGCACGCTCCGGCGTCTCCAAGGCGACCATCTACAAGCACTTCGGGAACAAGGAACGCCTCTTCCTCGCGGTGATCGGCGGCATACTGCCCACCACCTACGAGGACCTCAAGCCGTGGAACTCCACCATCGCCGAGGCCGACGACCTGCGCTCCGCACTGATCACGCTCACCCTCGACTGGACCCGCATCCTGCTGCGCCCCGACATCATGTCGCTGCGCCGCCTGGTGATCGGCGAGATCGACCGCTTCCCGCAGCTGGGCCAGCTCTGGTACCGGGTCAGCTACGACATGAACAACGGCCCGCTGATCGAGGCCTTCACCGAGCTGGACCGCCGCGGCCAGCTCACCGTCGAGGACCCGGTGCTGGCCGTGCAGCAGCTGGTGGCCTGCACGGTGGGCGTGCCGCAGCTGGTGCGCACGTTCCGTCCGGAAGCCGAACTGGACGAGGCCGAGATGCACCGGATGATCAGCTCCGGGGTCGACCTGTTCCTGGCACGGTACGCGCGGCAGCAGTGAGCGCAGCCACGGCGGGCCCGGCGTCCGGGTCCGCCGCGGGTGCCGCGGGTTCCGCAGGGTCCGTGGGTGCCGCGGCCGGAGCGTCGTCCGGCCGGCGACGGCGCCGCCGCACCCCGGCCACCAGCAGCAGCACCGCCGTCCACGCACCGGTGCAGAGCACCTGGCTGCGGCTTCCCGGGTCCACCAGCATGAACACCAGCACCCCGGCCATCGCCGCCAGTGCCGCGTAGCCCAGGTACGGCAAGCCCCGCACCGGGGCCGCCTGCCGCGACCCGCGCTCCTGGTCCCGCTCCTGCTGCCCCGGCCCGTCCGGACGCTGCCGCCGGCCGTGCAGCCGCAGGTGCGAGGCGGCGATCAGGATCCAGACCACCAGGATCGCCGTCCCGATGGAGTTCAGCAGGAACGGGAAGACGCTGCGCGGCCACCGCAGGCTGAGCACCACCGACACGAAGCCGAACGCGGCCGAGGCGAGCACGGCGCGCCCGGTACCGGCCGCGCCGTCGCCGCGGCCCGCCGACCGGCCGCGCCGGGTCAGCAGGCGCGGCGCGTCGCCGCGGGCCGCGAGGGCGTGCAGCATCCGCGAGGAGCCGTAGATGTTGGCGTTCATCGCCGACAGCAGGGCCACCAGCACGACGGCGTCCATCAGCTGCGCCGCGCCCGGCACCCCGATCCGTCCGATCGCGGCCGCGTACGGGCCGCCGGCGACCGCCGGATCGTCCCACGGCACCACGGCGACGATCACCGCCATCGAGCCGATGTAGAACAGCGCCACCCGCCACAGCACCGTGCGCACCGCCCGGCGCACCGCCGCCACCGGGTCCTCGCACTCGGCGGCGGCGATGGTCACCGTCTCCAGCCCGCCGTACGCGAACACCGCCGCGATGGTGCCCACCGCGACCCCGTGCCAGCCGTGCGGCAGCAGGCCGCCGTGCGCGGTCAGGTTCTCCGCGGCCGGAGTCCGGCCGGTGAGCACGGCGGCGGCGCCGAGCAGGATGAACGCGCAGATCGAGGCCGCCTTCACCCCGGCGAACCAGAACTCCAGCTCGCCGAAGCGCCGCACACCCGCCAGGTTCGTCCCGGTGAACAGCGCCATGAACGCTGCCACCCACACCCAGGCCGGTACCTGCGGCAGCCATCCCGCCACGATCCTGGACGCCCCGATCGCCTCCGCGGCCACGCTCACCACCAGCAGCGCCCAGTACATCCAGCCGGCCAGCAGCCCGGCCCACGGCCCCCAGGCGCGGGTGGCGTGCGCGGCGAACGACCCGGAGTCGGGGTGGGCGGCGGACATCTCGCCGAGCATCCGCATGACCACCACGGTGAGCGCCCCGGCCACCACGTACGACACCACGATCCCGGGCCCCGCCGCGGCGATCCCGACACCGGAGCCGACGAACAGCCCGGCTCCGATCGCACCGCCCAGCGCGATCATGGCGATGTGGCGCTGTCTCAGCCCACGACTGACCGACCGGTCCTCGGACATCACGACTCCCCCCGTTGTGATCCAACCGGGGGAGATCCTGGCCCCGACCGCCCGTCGTGATCAAGTCCTCCGGCCGCCCCGACCGAGGCGTGGACACCCGCCGACCACAGCGCGGGACGCCCCGCGGCCCATCTCCGGACCGGTCTCCTGCCCCGCGGCGTTGCCACTCGGGGGCCCTTGGCACGACGACGCTGCCGACGTAAGTCCGTGCGCTGCACCAGAGGTGAAGGCTCGTCAGGCGACTGTGCGTACGATCCGGGCCGGCGGGCGCACCCCCTGGGAGCTGTTCAAGATCCGGACCACGCGAGTAGGTGCGCCTGTTCCGACCGGATCGGATGTCCGGGGCCCGCTTCACCGGTCCGCCCGCGCGGGCGGACCGGTTCCGACGTCACGGGCGGTGGAAGGGTGTGAGGCTGAGGGTGAAGTCGGCGGTGCCGAGTTCGAGCCGGTGCTGTGGCAGGACACCGGGTCCGCAAGCGGCGCTTCCGAGGCCCTGGACGGCGTGGTCGGTGTGCAGGTGGACGAGCGGGCCGGGGGTCAGCTCGGTCTGGTGCCGGGCGGCGGCGAGCTGCCGGTCGGTCCAGGGACGGGCGGACAGGTGGAAGGGTTCTTCGCCCCGGACGTGGATGGCGTCGGAGCCGTCGCTGATCCGCGCCCACCGCACGTCCATCCGGTTGCCGTTCTCCTGCGGGCGCACGTAGGGCGTCTGCAGCCGGTCGACCGTGGCGCGGAAGCGTCCGACGCGGACCGCCTGCCGGGAGTCCGGGTAGGCCTCGCCGGGGCCGGCGCCGAACCACTCGACCTGTGACCAGTCGGCGGGGAGCTGCCAGTCGAGGCCGATCCGGGCCAGTGAGCGGGAGGTGTTGCGGCGGACCAGTTCCCGGCGCTCTTCCGGCGGCAGGGCGGGGTCGACCATGGTGTCGGCGAAGTCGTCCGTCCGCTCGGGCCAGTGGCCCACCGGTTCGGCGTGCACGTGGAGCCGCAGGCCGGTCCCGTCGCTGGTCCAGCGATAGGTCGTCAGGTAGCCGCAGGCAACGGCGGCGGCGGCGCTGCGGACCACGACGGTCAGGCCCTGGGCGTCGGGCGTGACGGAGACGGTGCGGTGGCGCAGCCGGTCCAGGCCGCGCTCCTTCCAGTAGGCGGCGTCGCGCTGGGACCAGCCGCGGTCGTTGTCGGTGGGTGCGCGCCACAGGCCCAGGGTGGGGCCCTGCAGCGGCAGTCCGCCGAGGTCGAGGAGGCTGCCGGTGGCGGGGTCGAACCGGCCGGGCCCGAGCGTGACGGATCCGTCCGCGGCGTGCGGGGACATCAGCGGTGCGTCCGAGCGGTCGCGGCGCGGTGCGGAAAGCGGGAGTTGTCCCCAGGCGATGACGTGGCCCTCGGGCGCCCAGTCGGCGGGCTTGGCCAGCTCCGCCCGGACGGTCAGCCACAGTTCACCGCCGTCCTCGTCAGCGGCCTGCCAGGCCGGCGCGGGCAGCAGCAGTCGACCGTGGTTTCCGGCTGGCAGCTGCGGCGTGGGCAGTGTGCCTGCGGCGATCTCGACGCCCTCGCGCGCGAGCGACCAGGTGAACCGCAGGTGGGACAGGTCCAGGACTTCGTAGTGGTTCTCGACGCTCAGCGTTCCGGGCTCGGGGCCCGGGCCGATGCGGACGGGAGCGATGACCTTGGCGTACTCCAGCAGGCCGGGCGAGGGAGTGCCGTCGGGGAAGACCAGGCCGTCGCAGATGAAGTTGCCGTCGTGCAGGTCCTCGCCGAAGTCGCCGCCGTAGCCGAAGAATTCGCGGCCCGCTGCGTCGTGCGTGCGCAGCCCCTGGTCCATCCACTCCCACACCCAGCCGCCCTGCACCCGCGGGTACTCGTCGAAGAGCCGCGCGTACTCGGCCAGGGCGCCGGGTCCGTTGCCCATCGCGTGGGCGAACTCGGTGAGGAGGAAGGGCATGCGGTTGCGCGGATCGTCGGCCGGGTCGCCGGAGCCGGCCCTCGCGGGGTAGTGGATCTCGCCCGGGAGCAGCTGTCCGCGGCCGATGCGGGCGACGGCCGCGGGCGGGCGGTACATCTGGCCGTGGACGTCGGTGTACTCGCCGAGCCGGTCGGCCTCGTAGTGGATCGGACGGGAGGGGTCGCGCCGGCGCGCCCAGTCGGCCATCGCGCGCAGGTTCCGGCCGTCGCCCGCCTCGTTGCCCAGGGACCACAGGACGATGCTGGGGTGGTTCTTGTCCCGCTCGATCGTGCGCTCGATGCGGTCCAGGTAGGCGGCCTGCCAGCGCGGGTCGTCGGAGGGGTTGCGCTCCCACGTGGTGGCGTCGGCGTACTCGAAGCCGTGGGTCTCCAGGTCGCATTCGAGGGTGACGTACAGGCCGAGTTCGTCGCACAGGTCGAGGAAGGCGGGGTGCGGCGGGTAGTGGGAGGTGCGGACGGCGTTGATGTTGTGACGCTTCATCAGCTCCACGTCGCGGCGCATGGCCTCCACGGAGAGGGCGCGGCCGTGGTCGGGGTCGAACTCGTGCCGGTTGACGCCCCGCAGCACCACGCGGCGCCCGTTGACCCGCAGGACGCCGTCCCCGTCGACGGTGACGGTGCGGAAGCCGAAGCGGACGCGCACGCGTTCGCTGCCGGTGGCCAGCCGGGCCTCGTACAGGTGCGGGTCCTCCGCGCTCCAGGGCCGCACCGCCGGGAACCGGAGCTCGCCGTCGGCCGGCTGGTCGTGGACGCCGAGGGCGGGGACGCTGATCCGCACGGGTGCGTCCGCGTCCGCGTCCACGCGCAACCGGCCCTCGCCGGTGGCGTCGTCGTAGTCGGCGCGGACGAAGACGTCCCGGATGCCACCGGCGGGGCGGGCCAGCAGTGCCACGTCGCGGAAGATGCCCGACAGGCGCCAGGTGTCCTGGTCCTCCAGGTAGGTGCCGGCGGAGAACTGGTGCACCCGCACGGCGAGCACGTTGCGGCCGGGCCTCAGCGCCTCGGTCACGTCGAACTCGGCCGCCAGCCGGCTGCCGTAGGTGACACCCAGCTCCCGGCCGTTGAGCCAGACCCGGGCGCAGGAGTCCACCCCCTCGAAACGCACCACCGCGGGCACGCCCTGCCAGGACTCCGGCAGGTCGAAGACGCGGCGGTAGTCACCGGTCTCGTTCTCGTCCGGGACGAACGGCGGGTCGAGCGGGATGGGGTAGGCGATGTTCAGGTAGACGGGCCGGCCGTAGCCGCGCAGCTGCCAGTGCGAGGGGACCGGCAGGGCGTCCCAGGAGCCGTCGTCGAACTCCGGGTCCTGGAACCCGTCCGGTTCGGCCCGCAGCGCCGGGGAGAACCGGAACGCCCACGGCCCGTTGAGGTCGATCCGGGGGGCATCGGAGTCCAGGACCGCGCGCGGCGCCGGCCTTCCGCGGCCGGGCACGAAGTCCTCGAAGTAGCGTGCAGGCATGCCTAAGCCCTCCGGGCGGTCTCGGGGGTGATGCGCGCGACCGTACTATCGAAGGCTTGTTGCGGGAAGACGTTCCCGCCGCTGCGGCCTCGACGGGCGCGCCTGCCATGCGAATGCGAGCTCCGGCCTGCGTGGAACGCCGGTCTGTGGCCGGCAACTTCGCTGCGTGTCGGAGACGGGTCCGGCCCGCGGGATCAGCGCCGGATTTCGACGCGTGCCCGTTCGCCGGCGATGGGCAGCAGTGCGGGGACCAGGGCGAGGGCGATGAGGGCGGTGACCCAGGTGTAGGTGTGTTGGAAGGCGTGGGCGAGGTGGGGGGCGAGTGCCGTGCGCGCGGCGTCGTCCAGGGACTGTACGGCGGTGAGTGCGTCGCCGGTTTGTGTGGTGGTGGCGGCGGTGGGCAGTTGGTCGGTCATGGCGGTGGTGAGCAGGGTGGACATCAGGGCGGTGCCGGCCGCGCCGCAGACCTGTTGGACGATGGTGAGGAGGGTGGTGGCGGCGGGGACGTCGCTGGGGGTGACGCTGCGGGTGGCGGCGGCCATGGCCGGCATCAGGGTCATGCCGATGCCCGTGCCGGTGACGGCGAGGGTGGCGACGAGGTGGGGGAAGGGGGTGTCGGCGGTGAGTTGGAGGGTGAAGGCGAGGAAGCCGGCGGCGGCGAGGGCGGTGCCGGTGGCCATGATCCGGCGGGAGGAGAAGCGGTCGGACAGGCGGCCGGCGAGTTGGATGGTGAGGCCGGTGGCGAGGGCTTGGGGGATGGCGAGCAGACCCACGTGGGTGGGGCTTTGGCCGCGGACGAGCTGGTAGTAGAGGGGGAGCAGGAGCATGGAGCCGAAGTAGCCGAGGCCGAACAGGGCGATGGTGGCGGCGGGTGCGGCGAAGGCGGGGCGGGTCAGCAGGCGTAGGTCGATCAGCGGCCGGTGTGTGGTCAGTGCCCGGACGGTGAAGGCGGTGACGAGGGCGGCTCCGGTCAGGGTGGGCAGGAGGGCGGCGGGTGCGGTGGGGTGTCCGTGTTCGGCGCCCAGGCCGTAGATGAGTGCGGCCAGGCCGGGGGAGAGCATGAGCAGGCCGGGCAGGTCCACGGGTGGGCGGGCGGCGGCGGTGCGGGCGTCGCGGGGCAGCAGGTGGGCGGCGAGGACGAGGGCGAGGGCGCCGAGGGGCAGGTTGAGGAGGAAGAGCCAGCGCCAGGAGGCTTCGTCGACGAGGCGGCCGCCGAGGACGGGGCCGGCGAGGGGGCCGATGAGGACGGGCAGGCCGAGCGTGCTCATGGTGCGGCCGGTGCGGGCGGGGTCGCCGCCGCGCAGCAGGATGGTCATGCCGACGGGCATCACCATGCCGGCGCCCAGGCCTTGCAGGACGCGGAAGGCGATCAGTGAGGGGGCGTCCCAGGCGGCACCGGCCAGGGCGGAGCCGAGCACGAACAGGGTGAGCGCGCCCAGGTAGAGGCGGCGGGTGCCGAAGCGTGCGATCGCCCAGGCGGTGGCGGGGGTGACGGTGGCCAGGGCCAGGGTGTAGCCGGTGGTGACCCACTGGATGGTGGCCAGTGGGGCGGCGAAGTCCCCGGCGAGGCGGTTGAGGGCGACGTTGACGATCGTGGTGTCGAGGACGGTCAGCAGCGAGCCGAGGACCACGACGGCGGCGAGGGCCGCGGTGCGCGGACCGGGCGGGCCCGCAGCGCCCGTCCCGCTGCCCGTCTTCGTGCCGGTGGTGGTTGTGGCCGTGGTCATGGTTGTTTCCCCCCTTTGTGTCGTGGTTTCAGGCGTTGTAGGGGTGGGTGGTGCGAGCGTTCCTGAGGGCGTGGGCCCACCAGGTGAGCTGGTCGAGCATGCCCTTGGCGGCGCCGTTCTGGATGGTCGCGTCCAGTGGTTCGCCGTCCTGGTCGAACAGGCTCCAGACGTTGTGGAAGCTGACGGTGTCGCGGACGGTCGCGGCGTGCAGTTCGGCGAAGACCAGCCGCAGTTGTTCGACGGCGCGCAGTCCGCCGCCGAGGCCGCCGTAGGAGACGAAGCCGACGGGCTTGGCGTGCCATTCGTTGCGGTGCAGGTCGATGGCGTTCTTGAGGGCGGCGGGGAAGCTGTGGTTGTACTCGGGGGTGATCACCACGAAGGCGTCGGCGGCGGCCAGGCGGGGGGTCAGGGCGGCGTGGTGGCGGGCCTGTTCGGGGGTGGCTTCCTCGCCGAGGTGGGCCAGCGGGTGCTCGGCCAGGTCGATGACGTCGATGTCGAGGTCGGCGCGCTGTTCTGCGGTGCGGGTGAACCAGTGGGCGACGGTGGGCGCGAAGCGGCCCTGGCGGGTGCTGGCGATGATGACGGCGAGGCGCAGCGGGGTCCGGGTCATGGCTGTCTCCAGGGGTGGGGTGTGGTCTGGTGCGCCGCCCGTTCGGACGGCACGTCAGGTAAAGTACAACGTGTATGGCAACAAGTACAACGGTGACTGCAATTTTCTTGGAGGCGGCGACAGTGCACCAGACCCCCACGACGGGCGACCGGCAGGACACAGCCGGGCGGCCGCGCCGCGGGCTGGCCGAGAAACGACAGGCCATCACCCGCGCCGCCCGCACCGTGTTCGGCCGCGACGGCTACACCCGTGCCAGCATCGATGCCATCGCGACCGAGGCCGGGGTGTCGACCCGCACGATCTACAACCACTTCGCGGGCAAGGAACTGCTCTTCCAGACCGTCGTCCAGGAAAGCGCCACGCAGGTCGGCGACGCCCAGCTGGACATCATCGACCGCCGCCTGGGGAAGGTCACCGACCTGGAGGCGGACCTGACCGCGTTCGCGCTGGCCTGGGTGGCTCCACTGACGGAGTTCGCCGACCACTTCGGCCTGGTGCGCCAGATCAACGCCGAGGCCCGGCACCTGCCCAAGGCCGCTCTGGACGCCTGGCAGGAGGCCGGTCCGCGCCGGGTTTTCGCCGCCCTGGCCCGGCGTTTCGCGGAACTGGCCGAGGAGGGCTGGCTGCAGGCGCCCGACCCGGGGCGCGCGGCCACCCATTTCGTGCTCCTGACCGCCACCGACGTCACCCAGCGCTCCTACTGGGGCGCCTACCCCCTGGATGCGGCCGAGACCGAGGAGATCGTCACCGCCGGCGTCCAGGCCTTCCTGCGCGCCTACGCACCCTCCAAGCGGTGACCTCACCCACCACCCCGCCCGTCCCGCGCATGGGAGTCGCCTGCACGCCCGTTGCGGGCTGAAGGAGGCCGAGGAGACAGAGGCCGAGGTGGTACTGCTGCCAGTCCCGCGTCGAGCAGGCCGTCTGAACGGAACACCCCTGACCGGGCGTTGTGGACGGACGCGCCTGGAACAGCTCTCCGGCTGGACGGTTGTCATGTCTGGCGGAACTGCCGGGCGGGCATAGGAACAGCATCCGGTTACGGGCCCGGCCGCGACTCCCCCACGAGTGCGACCGAGCCCCGACCGGTGAGCGGGCCTGGGCGTGACTCCCCCCACGGAGCGGCGGCCGGGCCCGATTGCTGTTCAACCGGCGACACGCAGCGTACATGTCATCTCTACTCAGCGCTACCTCGCGGCGGATGAAGGTGCCGACGTACCCGTGCCGTGCCGGGCATCGGGCCGAAGCAGTCCGAGCTGAAGCAGACGCCGGTGAGGTCGTCGAAGAAGCCGACGGTGGTGGGATCGTCGAACAGGGGCGGCCGGAACGCGGTGAGCGTGCCGTCGCCGACGTCGAGTGACTCGCCGGGATCGAGAAGGTGGACCCGGTCCAGGGGGAGCGGTCAGCGGGTGAACTTCGCGATGGCCGCCGGTGTGACGGGAGTGAAGAAGTTGACGAGGTTGCCGTCGGGGTCACGCAGCAGGAGCGAGCGGTTGCCCCAGGGCATCGTGGTGGGCCCGGCCACGAAGTCGGTGACGGAGTCGGCCAGGTTGCGGTGCACGCCGTCCACGTCGGCGACGAGGAATTCGGTGATCACGGTGTTGTTGTCGGCCGGACGGGCGGAGCCGGGTGCGAACAGTGCGACGGTGCGGGTGTGGCCGATGGCGAGGGTGGCGCCGGCGGTCCGCAGTTCGGCGAAGTCCTCGGTGGACCAGTGGGCTTGCACGCCGGTGGCCCGCTCGTAGAAGTCGACCAGGCGCGCGACGTCGCCCGTGATGATCCGGATCGAAACGAATTCCATGGTGCTCTCCTCAGGGTGGTGGCGCTGTTGCCCGTGGAACGCTAGAGCAAATAGTGGACAGAACCGGTCCGGTATCGGCGTTAGGCTCCTGGGCATGGTTCGACCCACCGGCCGCGTGCTCGCCCTCCTGGAACTCCTGCAGTCGGGCGGCATCAGAACAGCGGCCGAACTCGCCGACCGGCTCGGCGTCGACGGGCGCACCGTGCGCCGGTACGTGGACCACCTGGTCGATCTCGACATCCCCGTCGAGGCGGTCCGCGGCCGCTACGGCGGCTACCGGCTCGCCCCGGGGTACCGCCTGCCTCCGCTCATGCTCGACGACGACGAGGCGCTCGCCGTGCTGCTCGGGCTCCTCGCCGGCCCGAGGACGGGGCTGCTGACGGCGGCCGGGACCGGGACCGTGACCGCGGGTGAGACGGCAGCGGCCAAGATCCGCCGGGCTCTGCCCGAGCGCCTGGCCCGCCGGCTCGACGCCGTCATGCAATCCCTCGCCTTCACGGCCCCGCCCGGCGAGTGGGCCACCCCGGCCACCGGAGTCCTGCTCGCCCTGGCCGATGCGGTGCGCCACCGCCGCCCGATCTCCCTCAGGTACACCACCCGGGACGGCCGGCGCAGCGAACGCACGCTGCACCCGTACGGGATCGTCACCCATGCCGGCCGGTGGTACGTCACGGGCACCGATCCGGGGATCGGCCAGGACCGGACCTTCCGCCTCGATCGCATCGCGGACGCGAGGGCCCTGCCCGGCTCGTTCGAGCCGCCCGCCGGCTCCGATCCGGCACAGCGCGTCCTGTCCGGGCTCGCCGAGGCGGCCTACCGGCACGACGTGGCCCTGCGGATCCACGGGACGGTCGAACAGATCCGCGCCCGGCTTCCCGCCGGCATCGCGACCCTGGAGGAGCCCGCGCCGGAGGACGGCACGGATCCGCATGCCGAGCGCTGGATCCGCGTCGGCGTGCGGGCCGAGCGGCTGGACTGGCTGCCCCCCGTCCTCGCCTCGCTCGACCGGCCGTTCGTCATCGAGCGACCGGACGAACTGCGAGACCTCGTCACCGCGCTCGCCGACCGGCTCACCGCCTCCGCCCGCCGGACCTGACACCGCTGCCCACCCCGCCCGGCACCGCCGACCGCCTCCTTCTCCTGCTGCCGGTGTGCCTGTCGCCTGTACGGAAGTGCCGCGGGAGACGGTCGCGGAGACCCCGACTCTGCCCTGAAGTACCTTCCGCAGCGCCGTGGCCGTCGGGTTGAGTGGGAGGTTGCCGACGATCCCAGGAGGGCGGAGCCCGATGCGCAAGCGGGAGAACGAGGAAGCCACCAGGGCCGAGGCCGGCCGGGAGGCGAGGCACGCGGCCGCCCAGGCCGGGCATCCACGGTCAGGACTGCTCGGCCTCCAGGCCACCGTGGGCAACGCGGCGGTCGTCCAGATGCTCCGCCGGGCCGGCCACGGCCCGGACGAGAAGGGACACCGGCACGGGGACGGCTGCGGCCACGAGGGCCCCGCCGTCCGGCGTGCGGCGGCCCCGGCCGTTCAGCGCTCCTCCGTCCACCAGGTCCTGCGCGGCCCCGGCCGGCCTCTGGACCAGGCCATCCGTACGGACATGGAGTCCCGCCTCGGCGCCGACTTCTCCGACGTGCGCATCCACACCGGCGCCGCCGCCAGGGCCTCCGCCGCCGAGGTCGGCGCGCGTGCCTACACCTCCGGCAACCACGTCGTCATCGGCGAGGGAGGGGGTGACGCGCACACCCTCGCCCACGAGCTCACTCATGTCATCCAGCAGCGCCGAGGGCCGGTCAGCGGCACCGACAACGGCAACGGGCTGTCGGTCTCGGACCCCACCGACCGCTTCGAGCGCGAGGCCGAGGCCAACGCCCGCGCGGTGATGAGCCGCCCGGCCCCGCAGGCGTCCTCCGACGTACAGCGTGCGCCCGGCCCCGGGAACGGGACGGCCGGTGTGGCGCAGGCGCCCCTGCAGCGCACCCTCGCGGCAGGCCTCGCGAAGGGGACCCCGGTCGTCAAGCACACGGACGAGGGGGACGTCGAGGGGCAGACGATCCTCAGTTTCGGCTTCGGGTCCTACCTGATCTCCGAGGGCGCGGACGGCAAGAAGCCCCGGGCGTCCCTCAAGGACAAGTCGTGGGGGACGGTCGCGGACCGGGAGACGTCCCGCGCGGAGTACGAGGCGGCTCGCGCCCTGGAGTTGGACCCGGCGGTCCTCGCGGCCAAGCAGAAGCAGAAGGACCTCGACCTCGGCGAGAACTACCTCAGTGCCGACTACCGCCGGATCAACCCGCTCCTCGCGGCCCTCGGGCAGGTCGGCTTCACCCCCAGCGAGATCGCCACCCCCGGCTTCTCCTACAAGTCCAAGGAGAGGGAGGTGCTCGACACCTGGCGCAGTGTCGCCATGGCGCGCGGTTACGCGGACGAGCAGAGCACGGCGGCGTGGGACGAGAAGCACCTCGCGGACACCTTCGACATCTTCGCCCGGATCAACGGCGTGTGGGACGACTTCACGACGCCCCCCGCGAACGCGGACGGCAACGTGGTGCGCGGCGACAGCAAGCACATGTACGACTCGTTCGGCGGCATCCTCAAGCAGCAGGAGAGCCACCCGGAGGGCGGTTACGTCTCGGTGGACCAGACGATCGAGTGGCCGGCGATCCTGTCGACGACGTACGGCGATCCGTTGACCCACACGTACGTGGCGGGCAAGGAGATCGTCTGGGAGTTCGGCCTCCCGGAGGGCCACCGGGGGAGGGCGCTCGGCAGGAACAACCAGTCCGAGGCGGAGATGACCTTCCCCATCGGCACCAAGATCCACATCACCCGGATCCTCGTGCGCAGTGGCGACTTCCGGCAGGAGAAGTCGACGAAGTACGGCGAGAGCGCGGCCGTGATCGTCTTCGCCGACATCCTGGCGGGCGAGTGACCGACCCGACCGGCCATGCCCCCTCGTGGGCGGCGGACGCGGTCCCGCGGGATCCCGGCCACCTGCTGCCGCGCGCCGCTGCAACCGCCGGGCAGTCAGGACGCGTACGCGGGACGTCAGTGGTACGGGGGATGCTTGGCGGCCGATCCGACCGGTCGTGAACGGACGACGGACGCCCGCGGTCCGGGGACCGCGGGCGTCCTGGGTACCTCAGCGGTGCCGCGTCAGCGGCGGGCGCCCCGACGGCGGGCGATCACCAGCGCGCCCCCGCCGACGGCGAGCAGCGCGGCCCCGCCGGCGCCGTAGACGATCATCTGGCTGCTGTTGCCACCCGTGCTGGCCAGGGTGCTGGCCGGCGTGGTCGAGACCGGATTGGCGGTCGGCTTGCCGACCGGGCCGGTCGTGTCCGCCGGGGCGGACGGCGCCGGCACGGCCGGGGCGGTCGACGGGCCGCTGGACGGCGTCCCGGTGGTGGCCGGCGCCGACGGCTTGGCGGTGGTGGAGGGCGAGGCGGTGGCCGTCGCGGTGGCGGTGGCCGAAGGCGTCGTCGTGGCGGTGGGAGTCCCGGTCGGGTGCGGGGTCGCGGTGGCCGTGGGCGACGCCGAGGAGGTCGGCGTGCCGGTCGGGGTCGGCACGCAGGCCTTGCCGCCGTTCCAGGCCGAGATCAGGTTGTCCGGGAAGACGCCGTCCGGGTACCTCGGTGCGGGGTTGGCGACGCCGTCGAACTTCTTGTCGCCGTTGTACAGGTCGATCTGGCCGTAGCACTTCGGCAGGTGGGCGGAGACGTCCAGGGTCGCCTGGCGGTTCCCGCTGCGCAGCGTCGTGGTCGCCCAGCCGAGGAAGGTCTGCTTGCCCGAGGTGGCCCAGGTCGGCCCCTCGGTGTCGTACGAGGCCAGCGAGACGCGGTAGTCGCAGCCGTCCACGACGTCGCCGACCAGGCGCACCTGGATGACGCCGTGCGGCTGGGACATCCGGCCGTCGGAGATCCAGCTCTTGCCGCCGTCGACGGAGAACTGGACGCCGACGGCGCCGCACTCATGCTGGGCCTGGGCCTGGGCGGTGCCGGCGGTGAGCAGCGGAGTGCCGACGGCTATGCCGAGGGCGGCGAGGGTCGAAAGGCTCCGGCGCAGGAGTTGGTGCACGAGGAAGCTCCCTAGGGGTTGCACACGGTTCGTGTGGGACTCACCGCTCCCCGGTGGCGGTCCGGACGGCCCGTCACCGGAACTGAGCGGCGTGAAACCGTGACCGTACCCGATGGCCCGCCAGAGCACCGACGCCGCCTACCGCCACCTCGCCCGGCACCGCAGCCCAGTCCCTCTCCACCGCCCTCGACCGCGGCGGCCGCTACCCGCCGACCGAGCGACATGACGCTTCCTCAGATACGCCCGACCTGCCAAGATCCGCTGGTGAAACACGTCACTCATCGTCTCCATCCGGCACAGATACGCCGCCAGTGGATCTTCTCGACGCTCTTCCTGGCCGGTGGTGCCTACCTCCTGTACCGCGGTTCGCTCCTCCCGATGAACGTCCGGAGTGCCGCCGTCATGGCTGTCGGCGTTCTCCTGGTCATCAGTGGACTCCTCCAGGTGAGGGGCGCTTTCAGCAGCGTGAGCTTCGACGAGCGCGAGATCTGGTGGACCGGCGCGTTGGGCGCCGGCAAGCGGTTCGCCTGGGCGGACATCACCAACGTCGAGGTCGGGAAGCACCGCAACCGCCCCGATTCCGGGGACGTCGTGCGGGTCACCCACCGGGAGCACGGTGACTTCAAGCTGCCGGCGGTGATCGGCATGCCGGGCGCCTGGCGCGACCCGGACTTCGAGACCAAGGCGGCCGACGTCATCGCCACCTGGCGTGCGGCGACGGCGACGTCCGAGCCCGCGGCGTAGTCGGCCGTCGCGACCACCCTGGAGCTGCTGGCCGGCTGCCAGGAGGTCGACACGTCTCTTGATCGGTACGGCAACGGCTTCTCGAAGTCGCCGGCGGCCTCTGCCGGCGCGAACACCGCTGCCGGCCGAGGCCGGGGCCGGCGGTGGAGGAGACGCCGAGCACAGAGTCGGAGACTCAGTGCATACTCCCATCACCGGACTGCCTCTTTAACATGAGGTGTGCATGGTCACTCCCGGGCCTTACGAGCCCTGGACTTGCACGGCGGGCGTTTCCGCCTCTGACGCCTCGGAAGTCTCGGCAGTCTCGGAAGTCATGGCATGGGGGGGTGCGCGTGGCCGTGGAGGGGCCGTGGTGCACGTCCGGCCCGGAATCCCGCCTGTCGTCGGATCGGATCACGCTACAAGCGGAGGTGCTGTGCACGCACAATGGGGAAGCAGTGAACAGGCGCAGTTCCGCCTCCTCGGGCGCTTTGAACTAAGGCGCGGAGCAGCGACAGTCCACCTCAATGCCCGCCGACATCTGTTATTGATGGCTGCACTGACCTGCCGGGCGCGGGAGATCGTGAGCATCGAGGACATCGTCGACGTCATTTGGCCGGAGGATCCTCCCGTCACCGTGCGAAGCCAGATACAGATCTGTGTTTCCGCAGTGCGGAGGGCGCTGGCCGAAGTGGGAATGCGGGACGCCCTGAAAACGCATCACTTCGGCTACTCCCTCATGCTTGACCCCGGTCTGCGGGATGTCGACGAGTTCGCCAGGCTGGTGGCCGATGCCCGGGCCTCATGTGATTCCGGTGACATCGCCGAGGCCGTACAGAACTACCGGTCCGCACTCGCTCTTTGGCGCGGACCGGCTCTCAGCGGGCTCGACAGTGACATCTTCCAGAGGAAGGCGGTTCTGCTCAACGAGGAGCGCCTCTCGGTCCTGGAGGAGTGCTTCGACCTGGAATTGCTCCAAGGCCGGGAACGAGCCCTGCTGACGGAAATCGAGACCAAGGTCTCCGAGAATCCTCTGCGCGAGAAGCTGCGCGGCCAGCTCATGCTCGCCCTGCACCGGGTGGGCCGACGAACCGACGCCCTCCAGGTGTACCGGGAGGGGCGCGAGCACATGGTCCGGGAACTCGGGCTCGAACCCTGCGAGGAATTGAGCCGTCTGGAGAAGGAGATCCTCAACGATGCGCCGAACCTGGTGCCCGGGACCAGCATCACCGCGGCCAAGCAGGTCGTCCCGCGCCAGTTGCCGCAGCAGCCCCCGTGCTTGACCGGCCGGGACGAGCAGATCCGGCAGGTCGGCGCAGCGCTGACCGGTACCGCCTCCGCCGGGCGCCAGGGGACCCACGCCGTCAATCTGTTCGGCCAAGGCGGCGTCGGCAAGACGGCCCTGGCCCTCCACGTCGCGTACCAGCTGATGCAGGAACACTTCCCTGACGGCCAGATCTACTACGACCTGCACGGCAGCCGGCCCGACCCGGTTTCGCCGGCCCGGGTGCTGGACCACTTCCTGCGCGTGCTGGGTGTGCCGCCGCCCAGCATTCCGGAGGGGGTGGAGGAGCGTGCGGCGATGTTCCGCAGTTGTGTCGCGGGGCGGCGGATGCTGCTGGTCCTCGACGACGCCGCCGACGAGGACCAGATCCAGCCGCTGTTGCCCGGGGAGCGGAACTGCGCGGTGATCGTGACCAGCCGTACGCCGCAGACGGGCCTCGCCTCCCTGCAGAAGGTGCGGCTGGACGTGCTCACGTGCCGGGACGCCGTCGAACTGCTGCAACGGATCGTCGGAGACGGTCGAGTCGGCGCCGAGCCGGCCGCCGCGACCTCCCTCGTCCGCAGTGTCGAGGGGCTGCCGCTCGCCGTGAGCATCATCGGGGCGCGTCTGGCCACGATGCCGAGCCGGACGGTCTCCGCCATGGCACAGCGCGTCCACGACGAGCGGCGGAGTCTGGACGAACTCGTCCACGGCAGCCAGTCCGTGCGCGACAGCATCGCCTCGGCCTTCCACGCTCTGCCGCAGCGGCTGCGCGACCTCCTCAGCCTGCTCAGCCTCTTCGACATGGACGCCATACCCGCCTGGATGGCCGGGGTGGTCCTCGGTGTCGGTCCCTGTGAGGCGCTCGACCTGATGGACCAGGGCGCCGCGTGCCAGTTGCTCCTGCCCGTGGGCGCCGAGCCGACCAACGACCCCCACTACCGCTTCCACAACCTCACGCGTCTGTTCCTGCGTGAGACCGCCGACCGGTTCACTGCCGAGTACCGCCAGGAGGTGGTGCGCCGTGTCGTGGGGGCCTGGCTCTCTCTCGTCGAGCAGGCCCGCGGACGGCTCTACGGGGGGAACTTCACGCTCGTGCGCGGGGAGTCGCCACGCTGGGAGCCTCCTGCGGCCCTCGTGCGCCATGTGCTGGCGGACCCGCTTCACTGGATGGACGTGGAGCGCTCGGGGCTGCTGGCCGCCGTGGGGCACGCGGCCGCGCAGGGCTTGGACGAGCCGTGCTGGGAACTGGCCGTCAACCTGGTCGCCCTCTTCGAGGCCCGCTTCTACCGCGATGACTGGCGGGAGACTCACGAGACGGCGCTGGACGTGGTGATGCGCATGGGCAACGTGCGGGGCGAGGCCGCCCTGCGCTGTTCGCTGGGCTCGCTGTACATCTCGCAGCAGCGCATCGACCGTGCCAGGCCCCAGCTGGAGAAGGCGCTGCCGATATTCGAGGGATTGCGGGAGGGCGTCGGCACCGCGCTGACTGTGCGCAACCTCGCCCTGTGCCTGCACAGCGAAGGTGCCTTCGACGAAGCGCTGGAGGGCTACGGACGGGCCGCCGAATTGTTCCTCGCCTCGGCAGACCCCGTCGGCCAGGCCCACACGTGGTGCACCATGGCGCAGATCCATGCGTCGTCGGGTGACGACGCAACGGCGCGGCAGCTGCTCACCGATGCCCTGCGGATCTGCGAGGAGGTGGGCAACCAGCGGGTGCGTTCCCAGGTGCTGTTCCACCTGGGCGCACTCGATGTGCAGCAGGGGCGGCCGCAGCAGGCGATGTGCCGGTTCTTCACGGCGCTGCCCATCGTGCGCGAGCAGGCGGACCGGGTGGGTGAGGGACATGTGCAGCGCGGGCTCGGCAGTGCCCAGCTGGCCCAGGGCAACCTCGCCGAGGCGGAGCGCTGTTTCCAGAGCGCCCTGGCACTGGCCAAGGCCACGGGCAACGACCACGCCATGGCACTGGCCAGGTTGAGCCTGGCCGAGGTCTACCTGAGGCAGGACCGCCGGCAGCGTGCCGTGGCCCTTCTTGAGCAGGCGCTGCCGGTGTTCCGGCAGTACGGCGACGAGGGTGCGCAACGCAGGACCCTGTCGCTACTTCCGTCCCGCCCGTGACACCGCAACCGGGCCGTACTGCCCGGTGAGTGAGCGCACCGTCGGCCCCCAGGGCGTGTCGTCCGCAGGGCCGGCGGGCGCCTCACCGGCCACCGCAACGGGGCACATCCGCGTCTTGTCGGCCAACAACCTGTTCACAGATGCCTCCGGGAATCTCCTCGGCCCTGGCCGGCCGTTGTCGGCGAACGGGCCTTCGTGTGCTGCGCATCGTACGAACGTGATCCTTCACCCTCCCATCGGCGCGCTATCGGCGCCCCGTGGGCAGCGCGAGCGGCCACCGGATAGGAGGCTGATCGTCCTGCGATAGGCGAGGGATAGCACCGTGGTGAGCATGGTGCCCCGTCGAGTCACGACACCGGGGACGTCACCGCGAAGGGGGACTCTCCGGCCGTATCCCTGTAACTGGAGGCCATCGATGGCGGGTGACGTGTCGCAGGTCAGGACCGAGGACGGGACCGGCTTGTCGGTGGCCGTCTTCTGCGGTGCCCGGTCCGGGGCCTCGCCCCGTGTGACGCAGTACGCCGAGGCTGTGGGCGCCCTGCTCGGTACCCGCGGTCACCGTCTGGTGTACGGCGCCGGGGGCGTGGGTGTGATGGGTGCGGTGGCTCGTGCGGCGAAGCGGCACGGCGCCCCGATCACCGGTGTCATCCCCCGGTTCCTGCGCGAACTGGAGCGTGACGATGCGGCACCCGAGCAGGAACTGGTCGTCACCGAGGACATGTTCGCGCGCAAGAGGGAGATGTTCGCCCGCTCCGACGCCTTCCTGGCGCTGCCGGGCGGCTACGGCACGCTGGACGAGGTCATCGAGGTGGTGTCCCTGAACTACCTCGGTCAGAACCCCCGCCCCTTGGTCCTGCTCGACGTGGACGGGTTCTGGACCCCGCTGTTGCGTGCCGTGACGGCCGTGCAGGAACGCGGGTTCACCCGCGGCCCGCTGTCCGTCCCGTTCGAGATCACCACCGATCCGGTCACCGCCGTCGAGGCCCTGGAGAAGATGGCCGGCGGCCCCGGAGCCCGGTGACCCCAGCCTTTCGTACGACCCCCCGCAGGCCCCTGCCACAAGAATCGAGGACGACTCTTGCCGCTCCATTCCGTCACAGAGCCGACGCCGACCGTCGTCCCCGCCACGCTCACCCGCTACCACCGGGTCGTGCGGGCGGCAGCCGAAACCCTGGGCTCGCGTCGCTCTCGCCCGGGGGACGCCGAGTTGGCGTTTCGCGTCCCGGAGATCGACGACGGGCTGCGCGAGTTCTACGCCGCCTCCGACGTGTCCGTGCACGAGCTGGAGCCCGTCGGCGGGCGCCGGGTGACCGCGCTCAACCTGATGCGCAACCCCGGTACCCGGACGACGAAGACCTTCGCCTCGCTCAGCATGGTCGCCCGGGCCGTGCAGCACATCCGGGAGACCGGGGAGAACGTCATCATCGTCACCCCCACCTCCGGCAACAAGGGAACCGCCCTTCGCGACGCGGTGGCCCGGGCGTACGCGACCGGGATCGCAGGACCGGAGCGGCTGCGGGTGATGACCGTCGCCCCGGCCGACTCGCTGCGCAAGCTGCGCAACTGTCCTTTGGCGGCGACCCCCGAGCTGCGAGCGGCCAACCCCGCCGTGCTCGCCCAGGTCGACCAGCCGGCCCAGGTCAAGGCGGTGACCCGCAACGTCGTGGACGCCTACCTCGCCGATCCGGCCGTGAAGGACACCTGGCGGGTGTGGTACACGATGGACCTCGACAACTACCGCATGGCCGACGTCGTCCGCGCCTGTGTCGAGGCGGAGTTCACCGCCCCGCACGAGACGGGCGTGCCGCGCTGGCACGCCCACGCCGTCTCCAGCGCGTACGGACTGCTGGGATACAGCCTCGGCTACCAGCTGCTGTCCCAGGGCGTCGCCGCCGACCTCAAGGCGCCGCCCGCCCACCCCGGCTTCTTCCTGGTCCAGCACCTCTCCACGCCCGACATGGTGCTGAGCCTGTCCGGCGCCCGCCTGCCCCGCTACACGCATGACGTGGCGGACGGCCTGTGGCGGCAGTCGGCCGATCCGCGCTTCCCTGCGGTCACCGACTCCCCGTCGGATCTCATCGACCCCACCTTCTACACCCGCGCCCCGGTCACCTGCGCCGAGATCGACCCGCTCATCCGCACGCACGGCGGGGACGGTGTGGTGGTGTCCCAGCACGAGTGCCTGCAGCGGTACAGCCGGGTGCGGGAACTCGCCGCGCCCCTCGGGGCGGACCTGCCCGCCTGCCCCGAGGACCTGCGGGAGTGGTCGCTGGTCATGGCCCTCACCGGTCTGCTCGTCGGCGACGAGCGAGGCCTGATCCCCAAGGGCACGGACGTCGTGGTGCACGCCTCCGGCAGCTACTGCGACGACACCCTGCCGCCCGCGGCCCCCGACGGCATCCGCTTCGCCGCCGGCGAGGAGGAGGTCCTGAAGATCCTCCACACCGCGGTGGCCTGATCCGACAAGCCCGTCCAGCGCACCTCTTGGGAGTACGCCGTGTTCCGAACCATGCTCAAGTCCAAGATCCACCGGGCCACCGTGACCCAGTGCGACCTGCACTACGTGGGATCGCTGACCATCGACGAGGAACTGATGGAAGCCGCCGGGCTGCTGCCCGGCGAGCTGGTGCACGTCGTGGACGTCAACAACGGTGCCCGGCTGGAGACCTACGTCATCCGCGGCGAGTACGGCAGCGGGGTCATCGGGGTCAACGGCGCGGCCGCCCGCCTCGTCGCCGAGGGCGATCTCGTCATCATCATCGCCTACGGCCTCGTCGCCGACGCCGAGTGCAAGGACCTGGAGCCGCGGGTCGTCTTCGTGGACGGCGACAACAGGATCACCGGCACGGGCGGCGACCCGGCGGACACCTTCGGCGCTGCGCACCTGCGGCGCAGTGACATCACCGCGTCCTGAGCCCGCCCGCCCCCGCAGGTCCGTGCATCTCCGCGCACGTTCACAGAGTCCGCGCTTGTTCACAGAGGGAGGGGCCATGCACCGCGCCAAAGTGATGCTCCGTGCCCGCTACGCCTGGACCAACAGCGAGCACCCCGCTTTCACGCGGCTGCGGCGCTGGTGGGACGGGGACCGGCCGACGCGTTTCCCCCTGGTGGTGTCCGAGCTTCCCGGCCATCCGCTGGTCCTGGGCTACGCGGGGATCGGCGACGGGCTGCGCCACGTGCTGCCGTTCCTGGAAGGGCGCCGTGGCGCGGACGCGGACGCGGTGCGCCGACGGCAGGGCACCATCGGGTGGACCCAGCTGGAGCGGGGAGCGGGACTGCCCGACTGCGACCTGCTGGCGGTGGGCACCACCGCCGGCCGTGCCCCGCGCCTGCCCCGGGAGCGTTCGCTGCTGCTTCCGTTCCGGCTGCATCTGGTGGTGCCGGTCGTCGCCGACGTCGAGGAGATGCGCCGGCGCATCTCCCGCAAGGAACGCCAGCGCTGCGAGCGGCAGTTCCGCACCCGCGGCTGGACTGTGGAGACCTCCACGTCCGTCGCCGACTTCGACCGCTTCTACGACACCATCCATCTGCCCACGATGCGCCGACGCCACGGCACGGCCACCCGGTCCATGGACAAGGACATGGCACGCGAGTGCCTGCTGCGCCAAGGCGTCCTGCTGTTCCTGCGCGAGGGCGAGCGGCACGTCGCGGGGATGCTGTGCCGCTACGGTCCGGGCGCCGGCACCCTCACCCTGCGCCTGGCCGGGGTACTGGACGGCGCCGAGGAGCACTACGCGCACGGAGCGCTCGCCGCCCTCTACCCCGCGCTGATCGACTGGGCCGGCCGGCACGGGGTCCGCAGACTGGACCTGTCGGGATGCGAGCCGTTCGTCAGCAAGGGCATCTTCCAGTTCAAGCGCAAGTTCCATCCCCTGGTCGAGCTGCCGCGCACCCACTTCCACGACAAGCGGCTGTGGCTCTCGGTACGCCGCGACACCCCGGCCGTACGGGACTTCCTGGTCGCCAACCCCGTGCTGGCCGAGGACCCGTCGGCGCCAGGCCGCTGGCAGGCCCTGTACTTCCACGACGCCCAGCGTCCGGCGCACCGGACGCTGCCCTGGCAGTGCCCCAACGTCACCGACGCCCGGGACGTGGACCTCGACGCCTTCCTGAGCCCTGCCCGCCCGACCGGCGCGCCGCGCGAAGGGCGGTGGTCACGGTGAGGATCGGTCTCGTCATCCTGCCCGACACGCCGTGGGAGCAGGCAGTGAAGCAGTGGCGCCTGGCGGACGAGCTCGGCTTCGACCACGCCTGGACGTACGACCACCTCACCTGGCGCGAGCGCGTCGGGAACCCGTGGTACGCGGCCGTGCCGACGCTCGCCGCAGCCGCCCTGGCGACCCGCCGCATCCGGCTCGGGCCGCTGGTCACCGGGCCCAATTTCCGTCATCCCGTCCCGCTCGCCCAGGAGTTCATGACGCTGGACGACCTGTCGCGGGGCCGGATGGTCCTGGGCCTGGGCGCCGGAACGACCGGCATCGACGCGTCAGCGCTGGGCCGCGCGCCGGACGGCACGTCGCGCATGCGCCGCTTCGCCGAGTTCACCGCGGTGGTGGACCGGTTGCTGCGGGAGCGCAAGGTCACCCACCACGGCGAGTTCTACGACTTCGAGGAGGCCCGCGTCGTCCCGGGCTGCGTCCAGCGTCCCCGGGCCCCGATCGCCGTCGCCGCCACGGGCCGGCGGGGCATCGCGGTCGCGGCGCGACACGCCGACATGTGGGTGACCAACGGAGTCGTGCCGGGGCCCCACCAGGCCCCGCGCATCGACGACGCGGCACTGGCCGAGCAGTCCCGGACCCTGGACCAGGCCTGCCGGGCCCTGGGGCGCGACCCCGGCACCGTGCGCCGCATGGTGGTCGACACCGGCCGGGACCACCCCGTCCTGGCCTCGGCGGCCACCTTCGCCGCCGCGCTCCAGCGCTACGCACGGCTCGGCTTCACCGACCTGGTCGTCCCCTTCCCGGCGCCGCACGGCCCCTACCGCGCGGACCCGACAGTGCTCCACGACATCGCTGAGCGCCATCTCACGGAGAGGCGGTAGGACCCGGATGTGCGGCATAACAGGCTGGCTCGACTTCCGACGCGACATGCGCGAGGAGATTCCCGTCCTGGAACGGATGACGGCATCCCTGGCCTCCCGGGGACCCGACGGCTGCGGGACGTGGACGGCGCCGCACGTGGCGCTCGGCCACCGCAGACTGGCGGTGGTGGACCTCCAGGGCGGGGCCCAGCCCATGGTGACCCGGCGCACGCCCGACGGCGAGCAGGTCGTCCTGGTCTACAACGGCGAGATCTACAACACCCCCGAGCTGCGCGTCCAGCTCACCGCCCGAGGCCACGTCTTCGCCACCCGCAGCGACACCGAGGTGGTGCTGCGGGCGTACCTGGAGTGGGGCGCCGACTGCGCCGAGCACCTGAACGGGATCTTCGCGTTCGCGGTGTGGGACGGCGACCGGGAAACCCTGACCCTGGCCCGGGACCGGCTGGGCGTCAAACCGCTGTACGTGCACGTCTACCCGGGCGGGCTGCTGTTCGGCTCCGAACCCAAGGCGATCCTCGCCAACCCGCTTTTCCGACCGGTCCTTCAGGCCGAGCGGCTGCCCGTGGTCTTCAACCCCCGGCTGAAGGAGCCGGGCGGCTGCGTGCTGGCCGGGCTGCGCGAGGTGGCCCCGGCCTCCACCCTGGTCGTCGACCGCGGCGGCGCCCACGAGTTCCCGTACTGGCGCCTGGTCAGCCGCCCGCACACCGACGACTGGGACACCACCGTCGCCACCGTCCGAGGCCTGCTGGAGGACATCGTGCTGCGTCAGCTCGCGGCCGACGTGCCGGTGTGCTCCCTGCTGTCCGGCGGCCTGGACTCGACGGCGCTCAGCGCCCTGGCCGCCCGGCGCAGCGGCCGCCCCCTCACCACGTTCGCCGTGGACTTCACCGACTCCGACCGGCACTTCCACTCCACCGCGCTGCGCCCGGACCGCGACGCCCCCTACGCCCGCCAGGCCAGCCGGCACCTGGGCACCCGGCACACCGATGTGGTGCTGGACTCCGCGGCCGTCGCGGCCGGCGCGGCCCAGGCCCTGCGGGCGCGCGACCTGCCGAGCCTGGGCCAGTTCGACTCCTCGATGCTCCAGCTGTTCGCCGCGGTGCGCCGCCGTTCCACGGTCGCCCTGTCCGGGGAGGGCGCCGACGAGGTGTTCGGCGGGTACCCCTGGTTCCACACGCCGGCGCTGGTGGAGGCGGACACCTACCCGTGGCTGGGCCAGGGCCTCCAGCTGGCCGAGTGCCTGGCCCCGGACGTCCTGGACCGCGTCCGGCCCCAGGAGCAGGAACGCGACGGCTACGCCACGTTGCTGGCCCGGGTCCCCCGGCTGGAGGGAGAGAGCGGGCTGCAGGCCCGGATGCGCGAGGTGCTGTATCTGAGCCTCCAGGGTCCGCTGCACCTGCTGCTGGACCGCACCGACCGCATGAGCATGGCCGTGGGGCTGGAGGTGCGGGTGCCGTTCTGCGACCACCGGCTGGTGGAGTACCTGTGGAACGTGCCCTGGTCGATGAAGTGCGCCGACGGCCGGGAGAAGAGCCTGCTGCGCGCGGCCGTGCGCGACCTGCTCCCGCCGGGCCTGCTCAACCGCCGCAAGAGCGCCTACCCCGCGACCCACGCGCCCGACTACACCCGGCAGGTCGTCACCGCCGTCCTGCGCCTGCTGGACGATCCGGATTCACCGCTGCGCGAGCTGCTCGACGCCGACCGGGTGCGCAAGGTCGCCGAGGGCGCGGACGTCTCCGTGGCCTGGGCGAACACCGCGCACCTGCTCACCCCGCTGCTGGAGACCGACGCCTGGTTGCGCGCGTACAACGTGCGGATCGTGTGACACCTGACGCCCCACCCGAGAAGGAGCAGCCATGAACGACACCTACCGCGTGGTCCTGAACGACGAGGAGCAGTACTCGATCTGGTGGACCGACCGCGACCTGCCGCTGGGCTGGCACGAGGAAGGCACTGCCGGATCCCGCGAGGAGTGCCTGCAGCACATCGAACGGGTGTGGACCGACATGCGCCCCCGCTCGGTGCGCGAGGCACGGCGCAGCGCCGACCACTGAAGCAGATCCCCGAGGGCCGACGGACCAGGAGACGAACGTGGCGCAGCGTCTGGACCAGCTGTTCGCGACAGCAGTGCACGGGAACGGTGACCGGATCGCCGTGACCTGCGGCGAGGAGACGATGACCTACCGGCAGCTGGACGCGGCGTCCGCGCGGGTGGCCCGGCGGCTGCAGGAGCGCGGCATCGGTCCGGGCACCAGGGTGGCGGTGTGCATGAGCCGCAGCACGGGACTGCTCGCCGCCCTGCTCGGCGTGGTGCGGGCCGGGGCCGCCTACGTGCCCCTGGACCCGGCGCATCCCGAGGAGCGGCGCAGCCACATCCTGCGCGACTGCGGGGCAGCGCTGGTCCTGACGGACGCCGACACCGACACCGCCGACACCGCCGACGCACGTGGGAACGGGTCCGGCAGTTTCCGGCCCGTCCCGCTCGTCGACGGCGATGCGGTCTACACCATCTACACCTCCGGTTCCACCGGCCGCCCCAAGGGCGTGACCGTCACGCACGGCGCCCTGGCCAACTTCCTGTCCTCCATGGCGCAGCGGCCCGCACTGCCGCAAGGGGCCACCCTGGTGGCGGTCACCACCGTCGCCTTCGACATCGCGGCCCTGGAGCTGTTCCTGCCACTGGCCCTGGGCGGCCATGTCGTCATCGCCACCGCCGAGGAGAGCCGCGACCCGCGCGCGCTGGCCGCCCTGATCCGCTCCACCCGCGCGGGTGCCCTGCAGGCCACGCCGGCGACCTGGCGGATGCTGCAGAGCGACGACTGGCAACCACCGCGGGACTTCACCCTGTTGTGCGGAGGCGAGCCCCTTCCCCCGGACCTGGCGCGATGGTTCGGCCGCTGCGGCGCAAAGGCCTGGGACCTGTACGGGCCCACGGAGACCACCATCTGGTCCAGCACGGCGCTGCTGGACCACACGGGGGCCGTCGCAGGCTGGTGGCCGGTGGCCCGCACCACGCTGCGCGTGCTGGACGAGGTCCTGCGTCCGGTGCCCGACGGGCAGCTCGGGGAGGTGTTCATCGGCGGGGCCGGCCTGGCCGCCGGCTACCACGACCGGCCCGCGCTGACGGCGGAGCGGTTCCTGCCGGATCCGTACGCCGACGGCGCGCGCCTGTACCGCACCGGTGATCTCGGCCGGTTCCGGCCGGACGGAAGCCTGGAGATCGCGGGCCGCACCGATCACCAGGTCAAGATCCGTGGCCATCGCGTCGAGCTGGGCGAGATCGAAGCGGCCGCCCTCGCCGTCCCGGGCGTGCGCATGGCGCTCGCCCACCCCTGGCCCGACCCGGCGGGCGGCATCCGGCTGGTGCTGTACGTCGTGCCACGAGGGCCCGGCGCACCGACGGCGCGGGACTTGCGCACCGCACTGGCCCGCGCCCTGCCGGCGTACATGCTGCCCTCGCAGTACGTGACGGTGGACGCGTTCCCCCTCACCCCGAACGGCAAGGTCGACCGCGCACGGCTGCCCCGGCCCGGAGACGGCGACGGCAGCAGGCAGGTGCCCGCCCCGCAGGCTCCCGCCACGCAGGCCGAGCAGTTCCTGGCCGACGCCTGGTCCGCGGTGCTGGGGGTGAGCGGCATCGGGCGTGACGACGACTTCCTGGACCTGGGCGGTCACTCGCTCGCCGCCGCGGCGCTGAGCGCCCGCATCCGCACCGTCCTGGGCCTCGACGTCAGTGCGGGGGAACTGCTGCGGCACGCGACACCGGCCGCGCAGGCCCGGCTGCTGGGGCGCGCCCCACGGGTCGCCGAGGGGGTCACGGAGCGAGCCGCGGCGCAGCAGCCCGATGCCGTCGGTGACCTGCCCCTGACGTCGGCCCAGCAGCGCGTCCTGTTCGCCGAGTCGGTGCGCACCGGCGGATCGTCCTACGCCACGTCCGTCGCCTACCGGACGACCGGGGCGCTCGATGCGGCCGCCCTCGACCGCGCCGTCCAGGCCGTCGCCGCCCGCCACGAGGCCCTGCGCTGCCGTTTTCCCGCGCCGCGGCCCGGCGGCGCGCAGGTGCAGCGGATCGAAGCCGCGGCGAGCATCCCGGTGACCGTGCTGGCAGGCCGTCCCACCCGGGCGCAGGCGCTGCGGCTCCTGGAGGACGCGGCGCGCCGGCCCTTCGATCCCGAGCGAGGCCCGCTGCTGCGCGTGGTGGTGGCCCGTACCGGCGAGCAGGAGACGCTGATCCTGTTCTGCTGGCACCACCTCGTCTTCGACGGCTGGTCCCTGGGCCTGTTCCTGGACGACCTGGGCACCGCCTATGCCGCCGCCCTGGGCGACGGCCCGCCGCTGCCCCCGCCGTCCGCCCGCTACGCCCAGGCCGTCGCCCTGCAACGGGCCCTGCACGACGCCCCGGCCACCGCCGGGCAGCTCGACTACTGGACGGGCCGGCTGGCCGGGCTGCCCGAGCTGTGCACCGTGCCCGAGGACCGGCCCAGGCCACCCGTCCAGTCCGCGCACGGCGCGCTGGCGACCGCGGAGGTGCAGGCGCCGGCCGGCACGGCGTTTCGCCGGCTGTGCCGGGCCGGGCACGTCACCCCGTACACCGGACTGCTGACCGTGTTCCTGGCGCTGCTGGGGCGGTACGCGAACAGCTCCGACGTGGTCGTCGGCACCCCGGCCGCCGGGCGCTCGCACGTCGAAGCGCAGCAGGTCGTCGGCCTGTTCGCCAACACGCTCGCGCTGCGCGCCGACCTGGCCGACGCGCCGACGTTCGCCGCGCTGTCCGCGCGGGTCAGGGACGTCGTCTACGAGGCCCTGGAGCACCAGGACGTCCCGTTCGAGCGGGTGGTCGAGGCGCTGCGCCCGCAGCGCAGCCTCGGCCACAACCCGGTGTTCCAGGTGCTGTTCACCCTTGAGGGCGAAGAGGCGGGCCGGCTGCGGCTGGCCGGGACACAGGCCGAACCGGTGCACGTCGACGCCGGCGCCTCCCGCTACGACCTTGCGGTCACGGTCCGCGAGGACGAGGACGGCCGTCTCGCTCTCGCGGCGGAGTACGCGACCGATCTGTACGACCGGGCCACCGTCGAGGGCATGCTCACGCACTACGCCGGGATGCTGGCGTACGTCGCGGCGGCGGGCGGCGGGGCCGACCTGGCGACGGCGCTCGCCGCCGCCGCGGACCAGTCGGCGCCGGCCCGCTGGAACAGCACGGCCATGGCGCCGCCCGCCGCGGACACCGTGCACGCACTGGTGCGGCGTCAGGTGCAAGCCGCCGAAGACCGGATCGCCGTACGGCAAGGGTCCCGCACGATGACGTACGGCCGGCTGGGAGCAGAGGCCGACGCGCTGGCCCGGGAGCTGGTCCGGCGCGGGATCGGCCGCGGCGACGTGGTCGGTGTCTGTGCAGAGCGCGATCTTCCCCTGCCCGTCGCCCTGCTCGCCGTGCTGGCCTGCGGTGCGGCCTATCTGCCGCTGGACCCCGCGTATCCGCCGGCCCGGCTGACCGCGATCCTCGAGCAGGCCCGCCCGCCGCTGGTGCTCGTCACCGGCGCCACCTGCGGCCTCGTCCCGGAGGGGGGTCATGAGCTGCTGCGCGTCGACGCCGCCGTCCTCGCACCGGGCCCGGCGCCCGCCCTGCCGGTGGTGATGCCGGACGACGCCGCCTACGTCATCCACACCTCCGGCTCGACCGGCACCCCCAAGGGCGTGTGCCTGCCGCACCGGGCGCTGGTCGACCTGACCCAGTGGCAGCTGCGGGACCAGCTGGGCGGGGTGCGCACGGCGCAGCTGGCCTCGATCGGCTTCGACGTCCACTTCCAGGAGATCTTCATCCCGTTGGCCTCCGGGGAGAAGTGCTCCTCGCACCGGAGGAGGCGCGGCGCGACCCGGAACAGCTGTACGACTGGCTGTCGCTCACCGACGCCGAGCAGGTGATCTGCACGCCCACCCTGTTCGCCGCCTTCGCCGCCGAGGCCCGCCGGCGCGGTCGGGTGCCCGCGGGGCTGAGGGAGGTCACCACGGCCGGGGAGCAGCTGCGGCTGACCGCCGACATCCTGTGGGTGCTGCGGCACGGGTCGTTGCGACTGCACAACCAGTACGGGCCGTCGGAGACGCACGCCGCAACCGCTCTGCCCGTGCCGCAACCGGACGACGCCGCCGAGCTCGCGCCCCCGCCGATCGGCCGGCCCGTGGGCAACAAACGCGTCCACGTCCTGGACGAGCACGGCCGGGAACTGCCGGTGGGCGTGCCCGGGGAGCTCTACATCGCCGGTGACGGCATCGCCCACGGGTACCTGGGCATGCCCCGGCAGACGGCCGAACGCTTCCTGCCCGACGCGTTCGGCACGGTTGCGGGCGCCCGGGTGTACCGCACGGGAGACCTCGGGCGCTGGCTGTACCGCGGGGTGCTGGAGCACCGGGGCCGGGTCGACGACCAGATCAAGCTGCGCGGTGTGCGCATCGAGCCCGGCGAGATCGAGGTGCTGTTGCACCGGCATCCGGCGGTGCGCAGCGCCGCCGTGGCCGTGCGCGAACCACTGCCGGGCGAGCCGGTGCTGACCGCCTACGTCGTGCCCGAGCCCGGGGCCGAACCGGACGCGGCGCAGCTGCGCCGCTACCTGTCCGAACGGCTGCCGGCCTTCGCGGTGCCCTCGCGCTACGTGACGCTGGCCGAGCTGCCGCTGACCTCCAGCGGCAAGGTGCACCGGGCGGCGCTGCCGATGCCGCCGCGCGCCGACGCCGCTCCCCGCACGGACCGCCTCGCACCGCGCACCCCGCTCGAACGGGAGATCGCCCGGGTGTGGGCCGAGACGCTGGGGGTCGCCGAGGTCGGGGTGCACGACGACTTCTTCGTGCTGGGGGCCATTCGCTGCTCGCGGCCCACCTGGTGGCGCTGCTCAACCGCACCGCGGACACCGGCCTGCACCTGCGCGATGTGTTCGCCGCACCGACCGTCGCCGCTCTGGCCACCGTCGTGGAGCAGCGGCGCCAGGCCCGGGGGCGGGTGCCCAGGAGCCGCTCGGCGGCGACCACGAGGGCCGGACCCGTTGTCCTTCGCCCAGCAACGGCTGTTGTTCCTGGACCTGATGCACCCCGGCGACACCGAGTTCCTGCTGCCGCTGACGCTACGGCTGCGCGGCGCGCTCGATGCGCAGGTGCTGCGGCGTTCACTGGACGCGCTGAGCGCCCGCCACGACATCCTGCGCACCCGCTACCCCGCCGAGCGGGGCGAGCCCGTGCCGCTGGTCGATCCCCCGGGGACCGTTCCCCTCGCCCGGGAGGACCTGTCGCAGCTGGACACCGCGGAGCGCCGGCGGCGGCTGCGGGACATCGCCGCCTCCGAACGGGACACCCCGTTCGACCTGGCCCGCCGGCATCCCTGGCGGGTACGGCTGGTGAAGCTGGCCGACGACGACCACATGCTCTTCCTGACGTTCCACCACATCGGAAGCGACGCCACCTCACTGGACACGCTGCAACGCGAACTGCTGGAGCTCTACACGGCGCCAGGCGTTCCGGCGGACGGCGCCCGACCCCCGCAGTACGCGGACTACGCCCGCTGGCAGCGCCGGCACTGGGACGAGGAGTTCGTCGCACCGCTCGTGGAGCACTGGAAGCGGACCATGGCCGGCTGGAAGCCGCTGGACCTGCCCATCGACCGTCCGCGGCCCGAGGTCTGGCAGCCCGAAGGTGAGACGCTGGACTTCGCCCTGCCCGACGGGGCGTGGCAGCGGCTTGCGGGCGCGGCCCGGCGCGGCGCGGCCACACCGTACATGGTGCTGCTCACCGCCTTCGTGTCGGTACTCGCCGACGTCTGCGGGCAGGACGACATCGTCCTCGGAACCCCGGTGTCCGGACGTGCGCACCCGCAGGCCGCGACGATCCCCGGATCCTTCGTCGACCTCGTGGTCATCCGCGCGGACGCATCGGGCGCGCCCACCCCCGCCGAGCTGCTCGCCCGGGTGCGGCGAACCGCCCTGGACGCCTTCGCCCACCAGGACCTGCCGTTCGACCGTCTGGTACGGGAACTGCGCCCGCCGCGGGACCCGTCCCGGCCCCCCGTCGTCGACGTCGTCTTCAACTACATCGAGAACACCGAACCGCTGCCCGCGCCGCCCGGACTGTCCGTGACCGCTCACCTCGCACAAAGCCGCACCACCAGCCAGGACCTGGAACTGACCGTGCGCCGCGGCCCCGACGACCGCCTCACCGCCGAGATCCAGTACGCCGCAGCCCTGTTCACCCCCGGATCCGTACGCCGCATCGCCGACGCGTTCCTCGACGCCCTCGACGACATCGCACCGGAGAGCGAACGCTGCGCCCCATCCGCCGAAGGGAGCCCCCAGTGAACTCCGCCACGAACGACAGCACCACAGAAGGCCGTCTGCTCGCCCGGCTGCAGGCCGCCCGCACGAGCAGGACCACCCCCGCCGGCGGCCGGCTGCGCCGGGCCCCACTGTCCTTCGCCCAGCGCCGACTGTGGTTCCTGGACCAGCTGGACCAGGAAGGGGTCGACTACGTTCTCCCGGTGGCCTACCGGCTGCGCGGGCAGCTGGACGTCCACGCACTGGAGCGAGCCTTCTGCGCGCTGGTGCGCCGCCACCACACGCTGCGCACCCGCTTCGCCGTCGGCGCGGACGGCGAGCCCGTCCAGATCATCGAGGACCCCTGGCCCGTGCGCGTCGAGGTGGTGGACCTGTGCGACGAGAGCGGCGACGCGGACCGGCAGGCCCGGGTACGCGCCCTGGCGGCGCGCCAGGCGGGCACCCCGTTCACGCTGACCTCGGCACGGCTGCTGCGCGTCACCCTCGTGCGTACCGCCGACGACGAGCACGTCCTGTTGCTCGCCCTGCACCACATCGTCTGCGACGGCTGGTCGATCGAGGTGCTCATCCGCGACCTGTGCGCGCTGTACGCCGTGGAGTCGGGTGCGCCGTCCCCGCCCGCACTGCCGGAACTTCCCCTGCAGTACGCGGACTTCACCGTCGACCAGCAGGAGCGCCTGACGGGGGAGTCCTTGGAGCGGCAGCTGCGGTACTGGCGGGAGAACCTGGTCGGACTGGAGCCGCTGGAGCTGCCCAAGGACCGGCCGCGCCCGGCGGTGCGCTCGGGCGCAGGAGGCGAGGTCAGGTTCGCCGTCCCGGCCGACGTGGCCGTCGCGCTACGGGAGTTGGCCCTGCGGCACGAGGTGTCGCTCTTCATGGTGGGGCTCGCCGCCTTCCAGACGGTGCTCGCGCGCTGGAGCGGCCAGTCGGAGGTGACGGTCGGTTCCCCGATCGCCGGCCGTAACCGGGCCGAGATCGAGAATCTGGTCGGGTTCTTCGTCAACGACCTGGTGCTGCGCACCGATCTGGACGGCGACCCCACCCTGACCGAGCTGTTGGAGCGCGTCCGCACGACCTGTCTGGGGGCGTACGCCCACCAGGACCTTCCCTTCGAACGGCTCGTGGAGGAGCTGGCCCCGGACCGGGACCTCAGCCGCAACCCGCTCTTCCAGGTCGTGTTCATGCTGCAGACCGCATCCGAGCAGGAGCACTGGTCGCTGCCCGGCCTTCAGGTGGAGCCCGTCACCCTCGAAGGGGCCCGTTCCAAGTTCGACCTCTCGTGCGCCGTCGCGGAGAGCGACGACGGCGGGCTCACCGGCGAACTGTTCTACTCCACCGAGCTGTTCGAGCCTGCAACGGCCCGCCGCCTGGCTGATCACCTCGTGCTGGCGCTACGCGCCATGGCCCAGGACGCCCAGCAGCGGATCGGTACGCTCGACCTGCTGTCCGCCGAGGACCGGGATCTCATTCTCGGACCGTACAACGACACGACCAGGCCCTACCGCGACGACGTGGCGGTGCACCGGCTGGTGGAGGAGCAGGCGGCGAGGACACCCGACGCCGTTGCCGTCACGGACGGCACCACCCACCTCACGTACCGGCAGCTGGACGAGGGTGCCACCCGGCTCGCAGCCCTGCTGTACGCGCACGGAGTCCGTCTGCAGGACCGCGTGGCGCTCTGCCTGGACCGTGGGCTGGACACCGTCGTGGCGGTGCTCGGCGTCTGCAAGGCGGGCGGAGTCTACGTGCCGATGGATCCCGACTACCCCGACGAGCGGCTGGCCTTCATGCTGCGGGACACGGACGCATGCCTGGTGCTCACCCAGGAGCGCCACCGAGCGCGGCTGACGCGGCTGAGCGACATGCCGGCCCTGCTCATCGACCAGGCGGGGGCGCAGGACGCGGGTGAGGTTCCCGTCATCGACGTGGGCCCGGACCACCTCGCGTACATCCTCTACACCTCCGGTTCGACCGGCGAACCCAAGGGCGTCATGATCGAGCACCGGTCGATCTGCCGGCTGGTCGACTCCGCCTCCCTGGCCGAGGTGAGCGCGTCGGACGTGGTCGGCCAGACCAGCAACTTCTGCTTCGACGTCTACACCCACGAGTGCTGGAGCGCGCTCACCCGTGGCGCCACGCTCGCCGTCGTGGCCAAGGAGGCACTGGTCGACAGCGCCCGGCTGGCCGACACCGTGCGCAGCCTCGGCATCACCACCCTGTGGCTGACCTCGGCCCTGTTCAACCGGCACCTCACCGAACGCCCCGACATGCTGGCCGGATTGAAGACGGTCCTGTACGGCGGCGAGGCAGTGGAGCGCTCCGTCGCCGACGCGGTCATCGCCGGCCCGTGGGCGCCGGGCCGACTCGCCAACTGCTACGGCCCCACCGAAGCCACGGTCTGCGCCGTGCGCCACACGGTGGAAGCCACGGACGAGCACCGGCCCACCATGCCGATCGGGCGGCCCCTCGACAACACCGAGGTGTACGTGATGGATCCGACGGGCCGGCTGTCCCCCGTCGGAGTGCCCGGCGAACTGTGGATCGCGGGGCCCGGCGTCGCACGCGGCTACTGGAACCGCCCGGCCCTGACCGAGCAGCGCTTCGTCCGGCACCCCTTCTCCACGGCGTCCGGGGCCCGCGCCTACCGCACGGGCGACCTGGTCCGTTGGCTGCCCGGCGGCCGTCTGGAGTTCCTGGGGCGGGTGGACGACCAGGTGAAGCTGCGCGGGCAGCGCATCGAACCGGGCGAGATCGAGTCCGTGGTGGCGGCCGACGAGCAGGTGGTCTCGGCCGTGGTCGTACTGCGTGCCGTCGGGCCGGAGCAGCACCTGATCGCGTACTACGTGCCGACACCGGAAAGCACCCGGACCGGGCAGGAACTGCGCGAGCGGTGCCGCCGCAGCCTGCCGTCCTACATGGTGCCGACCTGGTTCGTCGCGCTGGAGAGCCTGCCGCTGACACCCAACGGCAAGGTGGACCGTCGCCGACTGCCGATACCCGAGGCCACCGAAACCGACGGCTACGCCCCACCCCGCGACGACGTGGAACAGGTCATGGCGGACGTCTGGCGTCACGTGTTGGGAGTGCAGCGGGTCGGCATCCACGACAACTTCTTCGATCTCGGCGGTCAGTCGCTCCAGATCGTGCGGATCACCAACCGGCTGCGCGAGCAGGGCATCGAATTGACGATCCGGCAAGTGATGCAGCACCAGACCATCGCCCGCCTGTCCGAGGCCGCCGACCGGACCTCACCGGAGTAGGGAGGCCGAAAGCCACACGATCGCCGCACGATACGCAGCCGATAGCGCGGCACCGACACTCAAGCTCAGCAAAAGCCCGACCGGACAAGCGAGGTGGAGGTCCGCCGACATGGCCAACCCTGCTGTTGCCATGCCCAGCCGTGAGCGGCACTCATGCCGCACCCCGGCCGGGGCACACCCGTGCGGCACCCTGCGCCTCGGCAAGCGGCCCGGGACCGGGTGGCGGTACGAGCCGGCCACCTCCGGCGATGACCTGCGCGACGCCGGAACAACGTTCCGCCCCGACGCCGGAGTGCACGTACGCCTGCGCCCCGACGGGGCGCTGGCGGCACTGCGCCCCGACTTCCTCGCCACCCGCTTCGCCCGCGCCGCACGCCGGCTCCGGTTCCCCGACGTGCCCCCGGCGCAGTTCCTCGGCGCGGTGGAACGGCTGGCGAACCACTGCCGCCCCTGCTGCGCGACCCGGAGTCCGCCCTCTACCTGCGCCCGGCCCTGGCCGCCGAACACGACAAGCAACGCTGGGTCTTCCAGCTCTCCGCGTACCTGCTCCCCTCCGCCTTCGCAGCGGGCTTCACCCCCTGCACCTGTGCTGCGACGCGCAACTACCCCGCGGACTGCACCTGTGCTGGGTGGACGACGCCCAGGAGCACCTGATGCTCACCCCCGTCGCATCCGATGACGTGTCAGCGCTCGCGCGGGCCAGCGTCGCCGCCCTCGCCCCGCGCTGGGGACTGCGGGTGCGCGAGCGGCACCTGTCGATGACCCAGTGGCACCGGCTCAACCTGCAGGGACGGGTCTCGGAAGCGTTCGTGTGCGGCGGCCCCGCACTGGTGCAGCAGGTAGCACGGATCGGGCAGGGCCACCGCAGCCGGCCGGTGAGAAGCGGGCAGCCGGGGCCCACCGTGATCGCCGCCCGGCGCCACCTCTTCCGGCTCCAGCAAGGCCAGGCCGCCGACCCGGACCGCTGGATGCTGCTCCTGCGGTGAAAGCCGGTGACACCCGTTCCCCGACACGATGGAGACACCCACCCATGGACGGATTGGCTCAGCGGACCGGGACCGGCCGGGCCGCACGCACCTACCCCCTCTCGCCCGCGCAGTCGCGGCTGTGGCTGCTGTCGATGCTCAACGAGGGCTCGCCGGAGTTCAACGTCACGCTCGCCTGGCGGATCCGGGGCCCGCTGGACACGACGCTCCTGCGCCGGTCGCTGGCGACGGTCGTCGCGCGGCACGACCCGCTGCGCACGCGCTTCCCCACCACCGGGTCCGCCACCGTACAGCTGGTGGAGCCGGAAGCCGACGTGCCCTGGCGTACGGACGACATCCGCGCAGTGCCGGCCGACGCACGCGAGGAAGCCCTGAGCCAGGCGGTGCGCGAGGAGGCCCTCACCCCCTTCGCCCTCGACACCGCCCCGCTGCTGCGCGCCCGCGCGGTCCAGCTCGCCGACGACGACCTCGCCGTGGTCCTCACACTCCACCACCTGATCACCGACGGGTGGTCCACGGGCATCCTGGTGGACGAGTGGGGCACGGCCTACCACGCACTGGCCGCAGGGCGGACCCCGCGCTTCGAACCGCTGGCCGAGTGCTACGGCGACGACGCCACACGGCGGCGCGAGCGGATCGACAGCGGCGCCCTCCAGGAGTCCCTGGCCTGGTGGCGGAAGCGGCTCGACGGCGTGGAGCCACTGGAACTGCCCGCCGACCGGCCACGCACCCGGCAGCGGGACTGGCACGGCGCCACCGTCGACACACTGTGGCAAGGGCAGCGGTTCGACGCACTGACGGCCTTCGCCCGCGCCCACCGGACCACCCTGTTCACGGTTCTCGTGGCGGCGCTCAAGGTCGTCCTGTCCCGCTACGCCGGCAGCCGGGACATCGCCGTCGGGCTACCGGTGGCCGGACGGGACCGCACCGGGACGGAGGACCTGGTCGGCCTCTTCTTCGACACCGTCGTGCTGCGCACGGACCTGTCCGGCGCCCCGACGTTCGCGCAGCTGCTGGAGCGCGTCCAGGAGGGCCTGCTCGACGCCTACGACCACCAGGACGTCCCGTTCGAGCAGATCGTCGAGGCACTGGCACCGGAACGGGACGCGGGCCGCACGCCGGTGTTCCAGGTGTGGTGCGAGATGGACAACACCGACCGGCAGGACCTGGCGCTGCCCGGTGCCCGCGTCCACGAGATCGACGTGCCCACCGACACCGCCAAGTTCGACCTGTCGCTGTCCGTGCGACAGGGGAGCGACCGGCTGGAGCTGTCGCTGGGGTACCGCACGGACCTGTTCACCCGGGCCACGGCCGAGCGATGGCAGCGATCCCTCGAACACGTCCTCACGCAGGCCATGACCCGTGCCGACGAACCCGTGGACCAGCTGCCCGTACTCCCGGACGACGAGAGCCGCCGAGTGGTGGAACTGGGCCGCGGACCGCACACCCCGCCCGCCTCCGATGTGCTCACCCGCTTCGAGCAGCAGGCCGCCGCCCGCCCGCAAGCCCCCGCAGTGGTCTGCGGGGACAGGACGCTGTCGTACGGACAGCTCGACGCGCTGGCCGAACGGATCGCGCACGCGCTGCACCGCTCGGGCGCCAACACCGAGAGCCGGATCGCGGTGTGCCTGGAACGCGGGCCCGAACTGGTCGCGGCCTTCCTGGGCACCTGGAAGGCCGGGGCGGCCTACGTCCCGCTGGAACCGGCCCACCCCGACGAGCGGAACCGGTTCGTCCTGGAGGACACCGGCGCCCCCGTGGTGCTGACGCAACGCGCCCTCGCCCACCGGTTCACGCACTGCCCGGTCGAGGTGGTCTGCCTGGACGCGCCGGACCGGGACGACACCGAGCCCGCACGGCCGGGACGCACGGCGCGGCAACCGGCCGCCCCGGGCACGCTCGCCTACGTCATCTACACCTCGGGGTCGACCGGGCGCCCCAAGGGCGTCATGATCGAGCACGGGCCGCTCGCCAACTTCGTGCAGTCGTGCGCGGACCGCTACGCACTGCGCACGGCCGGCGGCGCCGCCCTCTTCGCCTCGGTCGCGGCCGACGCGGTCGTGCCGAACATCCTCACCCCGCTGGTCCTCGGCCAGCCACTGCACGTACTGCCCGAGACGCTCGACCTGGCCGACCTGGGGCCCGCGCTGGCCGCCTCCGGCCCCTACTCGTTCCTCAAGGTCACACCCTCCCACCTGAACCTGCTCACCGAGCAGCTGACGGCGGACCAGGCCGAGGCACTGGCCGGCGTCATGGTGGTGGGCGCCGAGGCCTTCCCCGCCCGCACACTGCGCGCCTGGCGGGCGCTGGACCGGACATCGGTGGTGCTGAACGAATACGGCCCGACCGAAGCGACCGTCGCCAACTCCCTCTACACCACGCAGCCGTCCGACACCGACACCTTCGATGCGGGCCTCCTGCCGATCGGCGTGCCGATCGCCAACACCTCCATGTACGTCCTGGACAGCCGCATGAACCCCGTACCGCCCGGAGCGATCGGCCAGATCCACATCGGCGGCCACTGCCTGGCACGGGGCTACGAGCGCCGACCGGCTCTCACCGCCGACCGGTTCGTGCCCGACCCCTACTCCACCGAACCCGGCGCACGGCTGTACGCCACGGGCGACCTCGGCCGGGTACTCGCCGACGGCAACGTCCACTTCCTCGGACGGGCGGACGACCAGGTCAAGATCCGCGGCTACCGCGTGGAACCCGGCGAGGTCGAGGCGGCACTCGCCCGACACCCCGACGTCACCGCGGTCCACGTGGCCGCCATCACCGCCCCGCACGGTGACGAACTGGCGGCATGGGTGGCCCTGCAGCCCGGTACGACCGTGCGCCCCGGAGAACTGCGCGCCTGGCTCGCCCGGCTGCTGCCCGACCCCATGGTGCCCTCGCACTACGCCACCGTCGACGCCATCCCCCTCACCGCGCACGGCAAGATCGACCGCCGGCAACTGCCCGACCCCAAGGGCACGCAGAACCTTCCCACCCGTCCCCCCGCCACCGACGCCGAGCGAGCCCTGGCCCGCATCTGGCAGGAGCTCCTCGGCCGCGACACCGTCGGCGCCGACGACAACTTCTTCTCCCTGGGCGGCACCTCCCTCACGGGCCTGCGCATGATCACCCGCTTACGGAACGAACTGCACGAACAGGTCGCGATGCGCGACCTGTTCGAGAACCCCACCATCGCCGCACTCGCACACCTGTGGAACCGACCGGCCGACGGCACGGCAGAGCGGACCACGCCGGCCACCCGCTCCCTCGTCACCCTGAAAGCCGGCCAGGACGACGGCAGGAAACTGTTCTGCGTGCACCCGAGCGGGGGCAGCGTCCACTGGTACCAGCCCATCGCCGCCGTACTGCGCCCCGAGGACACCCTCCTGGCCTTCCAACTCCTCGAACTGGAACTGGCCCAGGCGTCGACACCCGTCACGGTGGCAAGCCTCACCACCCGCTACCTGGAGGAACTGCGCGCCCTCCAGCCCACCGGGCCGTACCACCTGCTCGGCTACTCCTGGAGCGGCGTCGTCGCACTGGAAATGGCGGCACAACTCCACCAGTGCGGCGAGACGGTCGCGTCACTGATCCTGGTCGAACCGACCCTCCCGGACCCGTACACGCTCACCACCCTGCGGCCCATCATCCAGCTGCACCGGCGCTGCGCCCGGCTGATCGACGACATCACCCGCGTCGCGAACGCGGGCGGCGACCCCACCGCACTGCGCGCCGAACTCGAAACGGTCCTCGCCGAGTCCGAACTGCTCCCGGACGCCGTCAGCGAACTCACCACGGCGGCACCCGTTCGCGCCGCCGGTCAGCTCTTCGAGGCCTTCCACACCCACCGGCCCACCACCTACCCGGGCAGTGTCGATCTCATCGTCACGCAGGAATGCCGTGCGGCGAGCACGCGACAGCCGTCCGCGGCCTCGGGAACCTCCTACCCCACCTACCTCGACAGCTGGCGGACGATCGCCCAGGGCGGACTCACCGTCCACGACGCGGGCGGCCACCACAAGTCGATGCTGAACCCCGAGCACGTCCACACCGTCGCCGACGCCCTCTACGGCCACCCCCTCACACGCCCGGCCCAGGCACCCGCGCACCCACGAGAGGCACGATGAACCCCAGCAACGGCCACGAAGCCGTCATCGGCGGCTTCTACACCGACAGCCCGTACCCATGGCGAGCCCACACACTGCAGCAACCGCTCGATCCCGGCCTGTACCCCGCGCTGCTCTCCCAAGCGGTGGGCGACTTCGACCACCGCCGGATCGCACCCGACGGAGCGGTCTGGGTGGCCGGCTGCGGCGTCAACCAGGCCCTGATCACCGCTCAGCGCCACCCGTCGGCCCGGGTCGTGGGCACGGACGTCTCCGAAGGCTCACTCGCCCTGTGTGACCAGGGGCGCAAGGAACTCGGCCTGGACAACCTGGAGTTGCGCCAGGAGGGACTGACCGCCGCCCGCTACCACGAAGAGTTCGACTACATCGTCTGCACGGGCGTCCTGCACCACAACCCGGATCCGTCGGCCCTCCTCCAGCACCTGGCCGCCGCGCTGCGTCCCACCGGCGTCCTGGAGGTCATGGTCTACAACACCTACCACCGCCGCAATCCGGTCGCCTTCCAGCAAGCCACTCGGCTCCTCGCCGCAGACACCGCCTCGGTGCCGAGCACCGGACGCGCACTGGCCGACGCGTTGGACCTGCGGAACTCCCTGGCCGGCGATCTCGCCGAAGCGCGGCTTCAGCCGGACGCCGCCTTCACCGACACCTGGCTCAACCCCTACGAACTGACCTTCACCGTCGAGGAGTTCCGGGCACTGGCCGAGCGCTGCGGCCTGCTCCTCGAAGCGCCCCGCACCGGTCCGCACGACGACTCCGGCGAAGCCGCCCTGTGGGACGTCGTCCTGCACGACGCGGCGCTGCGCGAGCGCTACGAGGCGTGCGACGACCACACCCGATGGCGCATCGCGCAACTGCTGCTCGCCGAGGAGTCGCCGTACAACTGGTTCTACCTCCGCAGGGCCGACGCACCACTACCCGCCTCCAGCGACACCTCACGCAACGCCGCCTTCCTGGCCGCCCGGGCCGCACCCGTCGCCGCTGCCCAACGCACCTGGGCACTGCGCGGAGCCGAGGGATACCGCGTGCTCGTCGAATCCTCACCCCTGCCCGTGATGCCCGTCGCTCCCGAGTTCCGCGCCCTGTGGGAACACCTCACGCCGGAGTGGACCATCGGACAGACGTGCACCCGGCTGGGCCTGCCCACCGACCCGCAGACGGTACGGCGGATGCGCGCCCAACTGACCACACCCGAGTTCCCGTACGTGCTGAGCGTGCCCGCGTAGGCACGCACGACAGAAAGGGGCGAGACATGTCGGCCACACCAGGTGTCTCCGCACGACGACTACTGGACGATCTGGACGCACTGGCCGCCATCGGAGGCCGACCGGACGGCGGGGTGGACCGCGTCGCCGGCACGGCCGAGGACCTGCGAGCCCGTCGCTGGCTCGCCGAGCAGATGCGGGCCCGGGGACTCCTGTCCCGAACCGACGACATCGGCAACGTCTTCGGCCACACACCGAACGCGGCGAAGCGCCGGCTGCTCGTCGGTTCCCACACCGACACCGTTCCCGCGGGCGGCCGGCTCGACGGCGCCTACGGCGTGATCGCCGCCCTGGAGGTGCTGACCACCCTGCACGAGCACGGCCATCCGGCCGCCGACGCGCTGGAGATCGTGAGCTTCTGGGACGAGGAAGGCGCCCAGCCGCAGTCCCCGGGCGGCATGACCGGCTCCACCGCCCTGTGCGCCGACCCGCACCTGGCCGAGATCACCGGCTTCGTGGAACTGCACATCGAGCAGGGGCCACGGATGGAACTGGCGGGCCAGGAACTGTGCGTGGTGGACGGCATCGTCGGCGTGGACCGCCACCTGATCCGGGCCGTGGGCGAGCCCAACCACGCGGGGACGACCCCGTTCCCGCTACGCAAGGACGCCGGCCGGGCCATGGCCCGCGCCGCGGCCGCCGCTCACGACCTCATGCAGTCCGTCAGCGACACACTCGTGGGCAACATCGGCTCCTTCACCCTCGAACCGGGCGCCCCCAACGTGATCCCGGGCGCCGCCCACCTGGTACTGGAGCTGCGCTCCCCCCACGAGGACGCCCTCACCCGCTGCGCCGAACTCATCCTGGAACACACCCGGGCCATCGCCGCCGAAGAAGGGTGCACGGTCGAGCACCGGATGCTCTCGCACAAGCCCGTGGTCGCCTTCGACGAGAGCATGCGCACCCTGGTGGAGAAAGTGTGCCGCAGCACCGGACGGCCCGCCGGGTCGCTGTACAGCTACGCGGGCCACGACGCAGGGGTCATGAGCGCGCACGTCCCCACCGCGATGGTGTTCGTGCCCAGCACCCGGGGCGTCAGCCACTCACCGCACGAGCACACCCCCGACCGGCTGCTGACCCAGGGCGCCCAGGTGCTCCTCGAAACGGTGATCGCCCACCATGACAGTCACTGACCACGCCGCCGGCCGCGCCACGGCCCGTCTCGCGCGGGAGTTCTGGGCCTGGCGCGCGGCGCAGCGCCCGCACTCACGCGATGACATCCCGCGCCTGGACCGGCCCACGGGCTGGACCCCGGACTGGAGCGCGCAGGGGGTGGCCCGGCACCGCGAGACGCTGTCCGGATTCCGGCAGGCCGTGGCGGCGCCGGCCCCCGGCACGGCCCCGGTGCCGGTGCAGGTGGACCACCGGCTGGTCACCTCGGCCGTCGCGCGCGCCGGCTGGGAGCTGGACACCCTGCGGCTGTGGCAGCGCCACCCGGGCTTCTACGCGGATCAAGCACTCGGTGCCGTGTACGACCTGCTGCTGCCCCCGCCGCCGTTCGCACCGGTCCGGGCCCAGGCCGTGCTCCGGCACCTGCGCGACGTGCCCAGGGTGCTGGGCTGGGCCGAGGAGAACACCCGGGACCACGCCGAGGCCGAGTTCACCGCCCTCACCGTCCGAGAACTGGAGGACATCGAGACGCGCCTGGCCCGGGCCGTCCGGGAACTGACCCCGCACGTCCCCCAGGTGGCCCGGGAGCTGGCGGACGCCGCCGACGCGGCCGCGCGAGCACTCGGCGCCTTCCGGGAGCGCTGGCGGGCGAGGATGCCCGACCTGCCGCCGCACCGACCGGTGGGCGAAGGCCCGTTCCAGCGGTACCTGGCCGAGGTCGCCCTGCTGCCGTGGACCGTGGCCGAGCTGCGCGCGCTGGGCCGCCGCGAGGACGACCGCGCGGCCATGGCGGACCTGGTCGGCACACGGCACGGCCCCCCGACCGGGGAGCCCGCGCTGCCCGCGGACGCCGCGACACAGTGTGCCCGGCACGCCGCCGCGGAGCAGGACGTACGAGCCTTCTACCGCGACCGGGCGCTGCTCGACCTGCCCGCCGACCTGCCCCGCTACCGCACCGCTCCGATTCCGGGCTATCTGGCGCAGTTGAGCTGGCTCGGCATCACCGACGACCTGACCGGTCCGGCCCGGCTCACCGAGGACGCGGTCAGCTACGTGCCTCCGCCCCGTCCCGACCTGCCCTACTTCGACCGGGCGAACGCGCACGACCCCCGGCTGGGCATCATCCACGAGGGCGTACACCACCAGCAGCTCTCGATGTCCTGGCGGCATCCCGACCCGGTCCGCCGCCACTTCCACGACTCGGCCGTCAACGAGGGCATCGCCTTCTACCACGAGGAACTGGTCCTGCTGGCCGGGCTCTTCGACGACAACCCCGCCTCCCGCCGTACCGTGCACAACTTCATGCGCCTGCGCAGCGCGCGGGTGGGCGTCGACATCGCCCTGGCCGTGGGCGGCGTGACCGTGCCCGAAGCGGCAGAGCTGCTGGTCCGCGAGGTCCCACTGGACGCCGCGACCGCCCACCACGAAGCCGCCTTCTTCGCCCTGACACCCGGCCAGGGCCTGTCCTACCAGGCCGGCAAGACCCAGGTGCTGGCCCTGCTGGCCGACGCGCGCCGCCTGTTCGGGGACCACTTCGAGCTGCGGCGCTTTCACAACCACCTCTGGCGCAACGGCAACGTCCCGCTGTCGCTGTTGCGCTGGGAGTACCTCGGCGACCGGGAGGAGCTGGACCGCGCCGACGCCCTGGTCACGGCCTCGGCCTGAGCACCCGGACCAGCAGCGCCGTGCAGACCAGGCAGACCGCCGCCGCCACGGCGATACCCACCGACGGCCGCACCAGCTCGGCGACCACCCCGGTCAGCCCGGCGGCGACACCCTGGCAGGACATCAGGCCGGAAGCCGCCAGCCCGAAAGCCTGGCCGCGCGACCCGACGGGCACAGCGCTGACGAACGGCTCCTGGAGGCACAGGCTGTAGCCGAACCCGACACTGGCCAGCGCCGCCAGCCCGGCGGCCACGGCGATGTCCGGCCGGGCCGCGAAGAACAGGTACGGGGCACCCAGCAGCACGGACAGCGGCAGCGCCCAGCGGTTGCGCTGGCGTCGGGTGGCGAAACGGCCGACGAGGACGTCACCGACCAGCATGCCGACCGCCGCGGCAGTGAGCAGCGCGCCGACGGACCGAGGACGGCCGATCTCGTCCGCATACGAGATCATGAGCGCTTCCGCGCCCACGATCCAGCACGCGGGCAGACACAGCGCCAGCAGCAGACGGCGCACCCGGACATCCGCCCACAGCGCCCGGTTGACCGACCAGGTCCTGGAAAGGGCCCGTGCCGGGGTGATCGCGGCTTCGTCCGCCCCTCGCGGCGGACGAAGCCGCAGACCAAGACGGAGCACCGCGGCGGACAGCAGGGCGCCGCCGCACACCACCCACAGCGTGCCGACCGGCCCCAGCAGCGCGAGCAGAGCGCCGCCCACGGCGAAGCCGGAGATCTGCGCAGCCCCGACCGTGACGTTCATCAGGGACTGCGCCGGCACGAACCGACGCTCGCCCACGAGTTCCGGCAGCAGCGCCGACTTCATGGCAGCGGGCACCGGATCGAACAGGCCGTACAGCATGCTCAGGGCCAGTACCCCGGGCACCGGCAGCACGTCGAGAGCCAACACCCCCGCCCCGACGGCCCGGGCCACGTCCCAGCCGGCCATCGTCAGCCGAGGAGGAAGCCGGTCCGCCAGGGAGAGCAGGGCGGCGCTGCCCACCACCTGCGGCAGCAATCCCGCCACGTAGGCGATGCCGGACAACAGTGGGGAGCCGCTGCGGCTGTAGACGAGCGCGGACAGGGCGAGGGCCTTCATGACCTCGCCCAGATTGAGCAGCGCGTGCGCCGCCCACAGCACCCGGAAGTCCCGCTCCCGGAACACCTCCCGGTACCCCGGGGGCCGGATGTCGTCACTGACGAGCATGGTGCTTCTCCTCGGGCAGGGGGGACGGCACGGCAGCGGTTCTCCGACGGCCGGGAAACAGCACGATGGCCACGCCCGGGCGGCGTCCACTAGGGTTTCGCCCACAAACGAAAGGTCGCGCCGTGACGCTGCGCATCGAGGTGGGGGCCGCAGACCTCGGGGCCAGCCGTTTCGCGATATCCCCGATCACTCAGGTCGTGGCGGCCCTGCTGGTCCTGTCCGGCCGCATCTCCACATGGACGGCGCGTCCATGGGCGGAGCGCAACCGGGGGCGACTGCACGCGATGTGCGAAGCCGAGCCGGACCTGGCGACCTTGGTGTCCATCCTCCGCGCCCGCGGCTACAACCCGGACTTCATCGCACCGCCTCCCCGGGGCAACACCTCGACGTTCGCGCAGGACCTGGCCGCGGTACGGGAGACACCAGCGGTGCGAGCCCACCAGGAGGTGATGCGGGTCCTCGAAGGACGCGAGCCACCCGACGGGGTGGCCCGCATCTTCGACTCGCCCGACCCCATGGGCCGCTTCACCCACGCCCTCAGCCTGGCCTGGGAGGAGTTCGTGGCCCCGGACTGGGACCGGATGCGCACCATCTTGCAGCGCGACCTCGCCCACCGCGCCGACCGGCTGATCGCCCAGGGCTGGGACGCAGTGCTCAGCGAGCTGGCCCCCACACTCCGGTGGCACACCCAGGCCGGCGGCGCCGTCATGGAGGTCTCCGGCATGCCGCACGAGCGACGGCTCCTGCGCACGGGCGGCATCCTGTACCTGCCCAACCTGTTCGACGCCCTGTGGGTCTGCCTGGACGAACCCTGGCGCAACGCCGTGGTCTACCCGGCCGACGGTGCCGCCGCCCTGTGGCCGGCGGCTGCCTCACACCATCCGGCCGCCGCTCACCTGGTCCCGCTGATCGGCCGCTCCAGGGCCCTGATCCTCACCACCATGGACGGACCGGTCACCACCACGCAGCTCACCCGCGCCCTGCGCATGAGCCTCGGCGCAGTCGGCGACCATCTCGGCGTGCTCCGCACGTCCGGTCTGGTCGAGGGCACCCGGACGGGCCGCGCCGTCGTCTACCGGCGCACCGCACTGGGCGACGCGTTGATCAAGGGGCCCTGGGCCACCTGAGATAGCCGAGGGATGGGCCGCCGATACGCCGAAGATATGCGGGCGTCGACCATGGGCCGGACCGAATCCTTCACCTGCCAGGAGGTCCGCCCGTGAGCAGTGAACCCACGACGTACACGGGCACCGCCACGCCACCACCCGCCACCGGCGCGCTCGACGTGTCGGTGGCCGTCCCCCTGCCCCCGCCACCGCTCGCGGCCTGCAGCTGCTGGCGGAGCACGCCGGCCACGCCCCGGCCGCGGTGCCGCTGGCGGGCTTCTGGGCCCTGCTGCTGCGGTGGAGCGGCCACGAGCAGGTGCAGGTCGACACGGCGTCCGGGCCGCTGCGCTGCCGTACGGACGAGGACACCACGTTCCGCCAGCTCATCGAGCAGGCCGCCCGAGCAACGCAAGCCGCAGGGGCTTCCCCAGCCTCCTACCGGGCCACCGTCCCCCATCCGCTGGTGCCCGGCGGCGGCCCGCACGAGCTCCGGCTCAGCTGCTCCTGGGACGCGCAGGGGATCCACTGCACGCTGGACTGTGCACCGGGAACCTTCGACGAGGCCGAACTCGGCCGCTTCGCCGAGCAGTTGTCGCTGCTGCTCACCAACGGCACGGATCGGCCGGAGCAGTACGTCCAAGAGCTGGACCTGATCACCCCCGAGGAACGGCGCGCCATCGTCGGCCCGTTCAACGACACCGCGCATTTCTTCGACGATTCCCTGCTGCTGCATCAGCTGGTGGAGGCACAGGTCGCGCGCACCCCCGACGCCGTCGCCCTGCGCTGCGGCGCCGAGAGCCTGACCTATCGGCGCCTGGACGCCCTCGCCAACGCTCTGGCGCATCGGCTGACGGCGCTCGGCGTCACCGCCGGCACTCCCGTCGGCGTCTGTGTGGGGCGGGATGCGGAGCTCATCTGGTCGCTTCTCGGGGTGCTCAAGGCGGGCGGGGCGCACGTCCCGCTCGACCCGGACTACCCGGCCGAGCGACTGCGGTTCATGCTTGAGGACTCCGGGGCAGCCCTGGTCGTCACCCAGGAACGACAGCTGGCGACACTGCCCGAGGGCATCCCCACGGTCCTGGTCGGCAAGGACGACGAGGAGGCGGCCGGCCTGCCGGACATCGGTCCCGAGCCCCGGACCACGCCCGACGACCTCGCCTATGTGTTGTACACCTCCGGCTCCACCGGGCGGCCCAAGGGAGTACAGCTCACCCACCGGTCGCTGAGCAACCGCCTCCAGGAGATGCGCCGCCAGTTCGCACTGACGGAGCACGACCGCGTGCTGCAGTTCGCCTCTGCGAGCTTCGACGCGGCCGCCGAGCAGATCTTCCCGGCGCTGATGTGCGGCGCGAGCCTGGTTCTGCGGGACGCCCCTCACTGGGGCCCCGAGGACGTGGTGGCCACCCTGCGCAAGGCCCGGGTCACCGTCGCCGAGTTGCCCGTCGCGCTGTGGGAGCAGGTGATCCCGCTCCTGGCCGGACGCGGCACGGGGGAGTGGCTACGGCTCCTGGTCCTGGCCGGTGAGAAGATCTCGCCGGGCTCCGTGGCCAACTGGTTCGCCGTCACCTCCGTACCCGTCCACACCACCTACGCCCCCACCGAGGCCACGATCACGGCGACGACGTACGTGCTCGACCGCCCGGGTCCGGTACTCATCGGCACACCGGTGGCCAACACCCACGTGTGCGTCATGGACCGGGCCGGAGGGTTCGTACCGGTGGGGGTGCCGGGCGAGCTCTGGATCGGGGGCGTGGGCGTGACGCGCGGCTACGGGAGCCGGCCGGCGCTCACGGCCGAGCGGTTCGTCCCCCACCCGTTCGCCAAGGGGGAACGCATGTACCGGTCCGGGGACCTCGTGCGACAGCTTTCCGACGGCGCTCTGGAGATCCTCGGCCGCATCGACACCCAGGTGAAGCTGCGCGGCCAGCGCGTCGAACTCGGCGAGGTGGAGTCCACCCTGGTCGCGCACGCCGACGTGGCGTCCGCCGTGGCGGCCGTGCGCGAGGACAGCCCGGGCGACAAACGACTCGTCGCCTACAGCGTCCCGGCCCCCGGACGCCTCGTGGACGTGGGGGCCCTGCGGGAGCACTGCCGCCGCACCCTGCCCGAGTACATGGTGCCCGGCGTCATCGTCGTCCTGGACGCCCTGCCGCTGACCCCCAACGGCAAGGTCGATCGTCGTGCCCTGCCGGCCCCGGATCCGCAGGCGCAGACGCAGGACGACACCTTCGTGGCGCCGCGCAACGAGGTGGAACAAGCCATCGCGGACGTGTGGGCAGAGATCCTCGGGATGCAGCGCATCGGGGTCCGGGACAACTTCTTCCATCTGGGTGGTCACTCACTGCTCGCCACCCGCGTGACCAACCGCATCGAGGCGCTGACCGGGGTCGCGATCAGCCTCATGGACCTGTTCCGGGGGCCTACCGTCGAGGCGCTCAGCCGACGGGTCCTGGAACGTTTCGCCGAATCGGAGGGCCCCTCCTGAGGCTCTGCAGCCATGGCGTACCCGCACCGCCCGCCCGCCCCCGCCGGCCCGAACCAGTATGAGGGAGCAGAGGAATGACACCCGAGATAGACGACGCCTTCGAAGCGGTCGAGAAGCAGTACGGGGCCGGAAGCATCGATCGCGTGCGGCAGATGCTCGACCCTGCGAGGCAGGAGCGGCACCCGCTGCAGAAGAACGCCAAGTGGATCCTGCCCGGCCTGTCGAAGAAGCCCTGGCACGACCCCTACGAGCACCCCGAGATCGCCCCCGTCGTCCGTGCCTTCGAGGCCGGACACGCGCGTATCAAGGAGGAGCTGACGACCGCGTGGTCGCGGAGCCGGCCGTCGTTCACCGACTACGAGCACTACCTGTCCACGCAGTCCGACTGGCAGGCCCTCTACCTGTTCCGCGCCGGAGCACCCGTACCCGAATCGGCCCAGGTCGTGCCGACGGCGTACCGCATCCTCGACGAGTACGCCCTGCGCACCGGGATCCACTGCCCGTTGCTGGAGAGCCACTTCTCCACCCTGCTTCCCGGAGCCGTGGTCAAGCCGCACTGCGACCTGTGGAACTTCAGCATCAACCTCCACCTGGCCGTCGACATCCCCGAAGGGTGCGGGATCAAGGTCGCGGACGAGGCGCGCGCCTGGGTCGAGGGCAGGTGCCTGCTCTTCGACTACTCCTTCGAGCACGAGGCCTGGAACAAGGGCGACGGAACCCGCAGCTGTCTGCTGGTGGACCTGTGGCACCCCGAGACCACCCTCGCCGAGCGCGCAGCGCTGACCGCCCTGATCACCGAGATCCGGCTCCTTCTCGGGGAGTGACCAAGCCGGCGAATCCGCGGTTCGTCATCACCGGGCGATCAGCCGGTGTCGCCAGCCCTTCATGCCGGTGGCGTGTTGCTCTGCTGCGGTTTGGCGCGCGGGGCCGGCTCGTCGGCATGGGTTCAGGGGCTGTGATGGGTGGTGTGGCCGGGCAGGGATCGCCATCATCGTCCGGCCGCCGTGTTCCAGGTTGCCGAACGCCGTGGCGCAGCGCGCACCTACGGGTGGTAGAGGGCGTGGGCGAGAGTCAGGTCGGCAAGCCCGTCCAGGCCAAGGTTGAGGAAGTATTGCACCTGCCATGCCTGCGTGCCGCGGGCCTGCCGGTTGGTCGTGGTCACCCACGGCGGGTAGACGCGGAATCCGCGCTTCCCGCCGGAGCCGTTGCGGGAGACGATGTTGCGCTCGCACAACACCTCGCGCGGGAACACGAACTGTCCGAAGCCGTCGTCGTCGTGGCTGCTGATGACGAAGAGGTCCACTCCGTCGTCGGCGTCGAAGGGCCGGATCGGCCCCTCCGGGGACCGCTGCCACACGGTGACGAACTGGCCCACCTTCGTCGGGGTGGTCTTGGCCACGCGGAACCGAACCGGCCGGTCATCGAGCGTGAACGCGCAAGCCGCGTACTCGGCACTCTCCGGTTCGGGCACGGGCAGCGAGCAGTCGAAACCGCTCGGGTCGTACACCGATGCCTTTGCTGCCAGCAGGTCACCGTGAAGGCCCGTCCACGGCTGATTCGTCACCATGCTGTCATCCTGCCATCGCACCCGTTCGCGCTGCTTCGGCAGGAGATCGAGGCCCCGCCGCGAGGTGTCCGACTGGGCACTCAAACGCAGCGAGCACCTCGACGGGCGACGCCTTGTACCGCGCCGCGTGCTTTCGCCGGCGTGCCCAGGGACAGCAGAGCTTCCTGGATCACTCGAAGTGGGTGCGGTGTTCGTGAAGGAAGGCGTCGAGGGTGCGGGGCGGGCGGCCGAGGATCCCGGTGACGGTGGTGGTGGGGAATTCGGGCCGGGCGATGGCGAGTTGCTGGATCTCCACGACGTGGTCGGCGAGCCAGACGGGCATGCCGGCCTGGTGGATGAGGTTGTCGCGCAGCTCGTCCGGGGCGAGGTCGATGTACTGGATCCGGCGGCCGGTCAGTTCGGTCAGCCGGGCGGCGAGGTCGGGGTGGGAGACGGTTTCCGGTCCGGTCAGCGTGTAGGTGCCGCCCGCGAGGTGGCGCCGGGTGAGCACGGCGGCCGCGACGTCGCCGATGTCGCGGCAGTCGATGTAGTTGCAGGGCGCGTCCCTCATGGCGCCGAGGAAGAGACCCTTTGCCACGGTGGGCGCGAGGCGCAGCAGGTTCTGCATGAACGCGTAGGGGCGCAGGACGGTGCTGGTGAGTCCGCTGGCGTGCAGGTGTTCTTCGACGGCGTGGTGTCCGCGGGATATCGCGACGGGTGCAGCAGGCTCGGCGGCGGGGGCGGAGAGCTTGACGATGTGTGCGATGCCGCTGTGGGCGGCGATGTCGATGACGCGGGTTTCGAGTTCGACCTGTGCGGGGCTGTTGGCCATGGCGAGGAAGAGCTGGTCGGCGCCCTCGAAGGCGGTGCGCAGCGAGTCGGGGTCGCCGGCGTCGGCGTAGCGGACCTCGATGGGCCGCTCGTGCGGGTCGGCGGTGGCGGGCAGCGGCCGGTGCGGGCTGCGGGTGAGTGCGCGCACGGGTACGTCGAGTGCGCGCAGGCTGTGGAGCAGGGCGGTCCCGGTGGTTCCGGTGGCTCCCATGACAACGATCATCGAATGTGTCCTCAGTGCTTGGTGTCGTCCGCGGCAGCCGGTGGCGCCGGGGCGGGTTCGGTTACGGCCGGAGCTTGGCGATGGTGCTGCGCCAGCGCAGGGTGACGATGGTGGTGGCGAGGACGGCGGAGACCGGCAGGTCGATGCGCAGCCGCTGCAGCCAGGGGGCGGCGTGGACGGGGGTGCGGGCCGGCAGCCATTCGGCGGCGAACCATCCCAGCGCCGCCGCCAGGCCGGCGGCCGGGATGACGAGCAGCACGGTCAGGACGACGCGCGGCAGGGTCGTGGTCCAGCGCCGCGGCTGCCCGCCGTGCTGCAGCCAGGTGCCGATCAGGAACGCCACCGCGGCGGAGGTGCCGGCGATGGAGGTGCAGGCCGCCACTGTCAGGTCCGCCTGTCCGGTGACGACTCCTGCGGTGCCCGCCGTCAACGCGGGGGCGGCGTAGGCGGTCAGCACCTCGCGCCACAGCGCGAACGGCCGGGCGGCCGTTCGGCTCGGGTGGGTTCTGTCCTTCGTTGCAGGCATCTCGGCCTCTTCATCTCGTTCGGGTTCCGAAAGGCTGAGGGGGTTCGGCCGGGCTGTCGATCGGCCTGCCCTCACCAGATAATTAGCTGGCTAATTATTGCTTCGCAAAGAGGGGCTCTCATCCACGCGATGAGAGCCCGGATTCCCTTTGTGGCCGGGTCAGTCGGCGGTCAGGGCCGAACTGCCGCGCACGACGCGGGCGAGCAGGTCCAGGAACACCGTGCGCTCCTCGACGGTGAGTCCTCCCACCATCGCCTCCAGTCGCCCGAAATGCTCGGGCGCCATGTCGCGCAAGCGCTGCGCGCCGCGCGCGGTCAGGACCGCGACCGTGCCGCGCCCGTCCTCGGCGGACGGACGCCTGGCGATCAGGCCCTCGCGCTCCAGCCCGTCCAGCAGGCCGGTGACCGTGGCTCTGGAGACATCGAGGTCGGCCGCCAGTTGCGAGGGGGACTTCTCTCCCCCGGTACCTTCGAGGTCCGAGAGCAGGCGGTAACGGCCCGTCGACAGTCCGAACCTGGCGAAGTGGGCCTCGGCCGCCCGGCCGACCCTCGCGCCTGCGGAGATGAGCCGCACCGCGACCAGTACCGCCTGTGGGTCCGTGTCCAAGTCGTAGTGCCGCAGCTGCCATTCGGCCTGCTCCAGCGTGGGCTGCTCGCTGTCGACCCCGCCGTTCGTCATGCAAGTAATATGGCAGCTAACAACTTGGAGTGTCAAGGCACGATCATCAGGCGAATCGGGACCTGGCCCAGGCACTGGAGCGATCGGCCGACCCAGCGCCTTCGGGGTGGCCGGCAGGGCGACGATGGTGACCGGTGAACACCATGGATCCCGAGCTCGTTGCCGTCGCCTTCGGCATGGACCCCGAGGCCACTCTCATGTACCTGGCTGACCAGGTCGACCCCGGACGCCTGCCACCCTGCACGAACCCGGATGCGAGTGCCGCACGGCACCCCTGGGCTCCGGCCACGGAGGGCGGGGCGCCGTATCGACCGTCGGTGGATCGGAGATGCACGGGGCATGGCCGTCAACTGTTCGCGATCTGCTTCAATGCGACCCGGCCGTCGGGCCTGGCGCGGTTCTGGTCCGGGGTCCTGGGTTGCGAGTCGGCCGACGGTCCGGACGGCGCTTGTTGGGCCGGTAGCTGGGGCCGATCATGATGACCTGGTGGCTGGTGTTGATCAGCGAGCGTGCCTGCGGCTCGGAGACCAGCGCGACGCTCACACTCCAGGCCAAGGCCACCACGACCGGGCCGGTCACCAAACACCGCCACCGCCCACAGCAACGAGACCGACCTGCACCCGGGCAACAACGCCGACTCCGTCACCGTCTGCGTCGAGCCGGCTCCCACCTGCCCGCCGTGCCCGCCGACCTCCGGCGGCTGCGGCCCCTGCGAGCCCTGCCTGCCCGCCATCGACCCCAGCGCGTGCAACGCCCTGACCCGTACCCCCCAGGGATTCCTCGTCCCCGCCACCACCTACACCGGCCGCGCCCCCAGCCCCACCATCGGCACCGGCCGCGCCGTCGACATCACCGTCACCGAGGCCCCCGGCTGCCCGAACGCCGTCACCATCGGCGCCCGCCTGGCCGCCCCCTGCGGCGAGGCGACCCCGCCGGGGCCGGGCACCGACGTGAGCGGCGTCCCCGCCGACCGGTGGACGTCGGTACAGGGAGCCGAAGTCACTCTGCCCGGCCCCGGCCGCTACCTGCTGCTCGGGGGCGATCCGCGGACAGTTCGACATCCCGCCCGGCGTGGAGACCGACGCGTGGATGGTCGGACGCCTCTTCAACGTCACCGCCGGCGCCCCGGTCAGCGACACCGAGGTGCTGGTGATCTACCGCCGCGACACCATCAACCCCGCCGCGACACCATCAAAACCCCGCCATCGGCCCCACCGGCACCACCCTCGCCGTCATCGAGGTCACCGCCCCGACCGTGATCCGCGCCGAGGTCAGCGTCCAGATCCGGCTGGGCCGAATCCGGAACGCCTACGCCTGGTCCGACCTCAACGGTCGCACCAAGGTCGGCTATCTGAAGACCGGCGACTGACCGCCCGCAATGTCGGCCGCCGGCGCTCCGGGTTCGTCCCCATGCCGGCGGCCGGCCCGCGGCAGTCGGCCCTCAGCGCCGGGCCGGGCACCGGCTGGGAGCTGCACGAGTACCGCCACTCCTGCCCGACCCACCTCATCGCGCGGGACACGGCGAGTCCGTCGCACCGTGACCGGCCTCTTCCGGCCTCGCTGGGCATCCTTCGCGCAAAGCCGCCGGGACAAGGGCGAGGCATGGTGGACGAGGGTGTCGAGAGAGCCGTGATGACGGTGCTGGGGCCGGTGGATGCCCGCGAGCTTGGACTGACACTCATGCACGAGCACCTCTTCATCGACCGGGCCAGGATCCTGCGCGACGACGACTACCACCTGCACGAAATGCCGCTGGCCGTCCGAGAACTCTCCTCCTTCGTGCAGGCCGGCGGTGCGACCGTCGTGGAGGTGACCAACCACAACCTGGCGCGCGATCCCGACGGCCTGGTCGAGGTGGCGCGGCGCAGGGGGTCAACATCGTGATGGGCTGCGGCTGGTATCGCGAGCCCTACTACGACCAGGAGTTGTGGACCCGCACGGCCCGGGAACTCGCCGACGACATCGTGCGCGAGATCCGCGAGGGCGTCGGCGAACACCGGGTACGGTCCGGCATCATCGGGGAGATCGGCACCGACCGGCACTACGTCTCACCGGTGGAGGAGAAGTCCTTCCGGGCCGCCGCCCGAGCCCACCTGCGCACCGGCCTGACCATCACCACTCACGCCTCCCAGCGCAGGGTCGGCACCGCCCAGCTCGACCTGCTGGAGGAGGAGGGCGTGGACCCCGGCCGCGTCGTCATCGGCCACTGCGGGCACTACGCCGACACCGAGTACCACGACGCCCTGGCCCGCCGCGGCTGCTGGGTCCAGTTCGACCTCCTGCCGCGGCTCATGGCGGCCGGCGTCAGCAGCGCGGAGATCGACACCATCCTCGTCGACAACCCGCGCGCGGCACTGACCAACCGCCGCATGCCGCACGCCTGACCCACACGACCACCTCTCCGGCGACACCGATCCGGAACCGCTCATCTGGACAGGCCAGTTGAGCGGTTCCGGTGATCGGCTCAGCTCAGGCCGAATGCGCTTTTGGTGACTGTGTGTGGTGGTGGGGTGGTGGGCCCCTCGGGGGCCGGTTTCCGGGTGTGAATTCTGCCGGGTGTTCCGTTCGGCTGTTTTGGCGCGTTGGTTGCTGGTGTTGGTCTGAGTTTGGTGGGGATTAACTCGCGAAGCAGGGTGACGAGCTGACGAGGCCGTCTGGGGCTTGCTCATCAGGACCGCCCGACCTGGCTGATGCAGACTGGGAAGAGGCGCGCCGGCCAACCGCAGGGCGGGTTCCCGTACGGCCGGCTACCCGAAAGAGGTGATCATGGAATTCCTCGTCACGATGACCACCCACGTCCCGGACGGGACCCCGGAGCAGGCTGTCGAGGACATCCGCGCCCGCGAGGCCGCACGGGCGCGAGAGCTCGCGACGCAGGGACACCTGCTCCGCCTGTGGCGCCCTCCCCTTCGACCGGGCGAGTGGCGCACCCTCGGGCTCTTCGCTGCCCCCGACGGCGGCCGACTGGAGGAGGTCCTGGCCTCCATGCCGCTGCGCATCTGGCGCACCGACGAGGTCACGCCGCTCTCGCCCCACCCGAGCGACCCCGGCCACGTCGGCGGCGCCACGACTGCGACGAGCAGCACAGCGGACAACGAGAAGATCCTTCGTGGCATCCTCGACGAGTGGAAGGCGGCCGTCGACGCGCACCAGCCCGAGCGGGCCGCCTCCTGCTTCGCCGAGGACGCGATCTTCCAGGGCCTCCATCCGTACACCGTCGGTCGCCGCGGCATCGCCGACTACTACGGCTCCCAGCCGCTCGGGATGACCGCCGACTACCGGATCCTCGAAACCAGGCAGCTGGTCGACGGCGCGGTGCTCGGCTACACGAGTGTCGACTTCTCGTTCACCGACCGGCCGACGCTCACGGTGAACCTGAGCCTGGTGGTCAAGCGGGCGGCCGACCGCTGGTACATCAGCCACTACCAGGTGTCCAAGCTCGGTTGACGGTGACCCGGCAGGCCGCCGCCACGCTCGCCCTCTCAGGGGATTCCGATCCCGGCCACCTGCGCCACGTGGTCCGAGAGGAAGGTCGTGCCGCCCGACGGCATCGCAACCGGCTCAGTGAAGATGCGGTCGGTTCCGATGACCGGCCAGCGATCTGGGTGACGTGGACGAGCAGACAGTCGACCCGGTACGCCGTTGCACCGGCAGGCGGCAGCTCGGCGTGGAAGGTGGGCAGGTCCTCCGCGGCGAACGGGGTCCCGCCACGTGCCGGCGTCCGTCATCGCCTCGTACAGGGTGGACCCGCCGGCGGAGGGCGGTGAGCCACGAGAAGTGCGCTCCACCGCCCACCGCTTGGGCTGGACCTGGAAGCCGCGCTCCCATGCGATCGACTCGTCGCGTGCCTGGTCGTAGCGGACGCGGGTGCCGCGGCACCCCGTGGTCTCCACCACCCGGTAGGTCTCCTCGGTGATACCGAGCCGCTGCGCCACATCGGCACGGCTGGGCCCGGCGGTGGATCCGGCGCTCGTGTTCGACGGTGCACAGGTCGGCCCGGGTGACGCCGACGGCGCCTGGGGCGGTGCGCCCATGCCCGGGCCGAACCTCGGTGTTGGAGTTCAGGTTCGGCCCGTCAAAGACGTTGGCAGGCTGCGGTTGCGGCATGGCAGGATCGCAACTCGCGAAACCTGACGTGATTTAGCGACCTGGTCGGGAGGGGCGTCCGCGTCTGCATGTCCAAGTTGCGGGCTTCCCAGTGGATCTGCGATCAGAGCCAAGCCAAGGAGTGATGGACTGATGCGCGTCGTTCTCTTCCAGCCTCCAGTGTTCAGGCGGGAGACTCCGGCCGCTTCGCTGGCTGAGGCCCTGGAAGTGCCGCAGGTCCACTTCGGCGATCTCATGCGCGCTCACCTCTCCCAGGGCACCGAGCTGGGAATCCGAGCTGCCGAGATCATCAACTCCGGCAGGCTGTTTCCCGACGAGATCATCACCGCGATCATCCGGGACCACCTGCTCCGGGTGACCGATGCGGGTTTCCTCCTCGTTGGATACCCGCACAGCGTCGCCTTGGCGCTCGCACTGGATGAGTTGCTCCGCGAGCTCGACAAGCCCCTGGACAACGTTCTGCACCTGCATCTTCCCGGGGAGGAGAAGGAGCGCCACGTCCGTCGCCTGGCGGGCCGCCGCCTCTGCCGCAACGACCAGACCCACGTCTTCGAGCCATCGCTGGATCATCCCCTCGTCGAGGACGTCTGCAACGTCTGCGGCGGTGAGCTCTATCAACGCGGGAACGACAACGAAAACAGCATCCGCGGTCGGTTCAGGTCCCACGAGGCGATGCTGGAACCCATCACCCAGCACTACGCCAGGCAGCATCTCCTCGTCACGGTCGAGGCTGTCGGCACGTTCGACGAGATAACCAGGAGCGGGCTCACAGCGCTCCGGAAGCACGGCCCCCGGCCCTACTCGGGGCCGGCGACGTCCTAGTACTCCAGCAGGACTTCGACGTTTTGCCTGGTCAGAGGCTGCGTGGTGCAGTGTGGTGGGCTGATGCTTCATCAGGGGCGGTCTTCATGGGTCGCCCCTCGATCGTGTGCAGTCGGCGTTGGTAGCGGCAGTGGCGGCCGACGGCCTGGCGTTGTCGGCGCCGGATGGGCCGGTTCAAGGCCTCAGCGCGGGGCGTGCGGCGTGGGGGATGCGGAGCCTGGTCTCATGGCCGGCCACGCGCGGTACCAGGAGCGAAGCGCTTGACCCTCACGTGGCGTGATGCCGCATAGTCGCCGACGTGGAAGAGCACGAGCACCTGACCGTTGGACGTGTGGCCGAGTTGGCCGCCGTGAGCGTTCGCACCCTGCACCACTATGACGAGATCGGCCTCGTCCAGCCGTCCGCGCGGACCAGCGCCGGGTACCGGGCCTACTCGGCGGGCGACGTGGAGCGCCTGCGGGAGGTGCTCGCTTTCCGGCGGCTCGGCTTCGGGTTGCGCGAGATCGCGGATCTGGTGGACGACCCGGCCACCAACGCGGTTGCGCGCCTGCACCGGCTGCGCGGCCTGCTGGTGGAACAGCAGGACCGCACTGCCGTCATCGTGGCGGCCATTGACAAGGAACTGGAGGAACGGGCCATGGGGATCAGGGCGACGCCGGAGGACCAACTGAAGGTGTTCGGCGCGCAGTTGTACGAAGCAATCGGGACCGCCTACCCGGCGACCCGGCGCACCGAGCCGCGGATCGCCGCGAGGATCTGGGAGGCGCTCGGCGACGCGCGGACGGTACTGAACATCGGGGCCGGCACCGGCTCCTACGAGCCCCCGGACCGTGAGGTCACGGCGGTGGAACCGTCGGCGGTGATGCGGGCGCAACGTCCCGCGGGCGCGGCGCCGTGCGTGGCCGCCAGTGCGGAGCGCCTGCCGTTCGCTGACCAGTCTTTCGACGCCGCGATGGCGGTCAGCACCGTTCACCACTGGCCGGACCCGATCGCCGGGCTGCGCGAGATGCGGCGGGTGGCCCGGCGCGTGGTGGTGTTCACGTACGACGCCAGTACGACCGGCTGGCTTCAACGGTTCTGGCTCACCCGCGACTACCTGCCCGAATTCGCTGACCTTCTCGCCAACTGGCCCTCACTGGCCGACATGACCCGCGCGATCGGGGGCCGCGCGGAGCCGGTGCTCGTACCATGGGACTGCGCCGACGGCTTCTTCGAGGCCCACTGGCGTCGGCCCGAGGCGTACCTGGACGAACACGTGCGCCGCGCGGTGTCGGTGTGGACCCGAGTCGGCCCGGAGGCCGAGCAGCGGGCGGTGAACATGCTCCGCGCCGACCTCGCCTCGGGCCGGTGGGCCGAGCGCAACCGCGACCTCGTCGCCCTCGACGCGGCCGAGCTCGGCCTTCGCCTGCTCGTCGCCTGAGCGCGACCGCCCTCGACCAGGCCCGCTCCGCCGGGAAGTTCACCCCGGTCCACGACGCCTGGTGGGCCGCGGCGGTCAGGGCCCACGGCGACGCCGAGGGCACCCGGGCGCTGATCGAGGTGCTGCTGCTGGGCCGCCACCTCACGCACGAGCACATCGTTGCTGGCCTGGCCACCGCACTGCGGGCGGGGGCACTGACCGCGGACGCGGTCGCTCTGGAGGCCCGCAAGGCCGCCCAGGTCGAGGACGAGCCCGCCGTCGAGGTCCCGGCCCCGAGGCCGGTTGCCGGGCCGGGGGCCGGGACGGTGACGTTCCTGCACGAGTGGAGGCTCAACCACCTTCCGCAGGACACCAGGCCGCTGCCCTCGGTCAGCCACTACGACCAGTTGCTCCGACACCGCCGCGCCGGCGGCGGTGACCTGCGAGAGGGAGAAGCCCCATGACCGCCATGCTGCCCCGCCAGCGGAACCTGACCGAACAGGCCGCGACCACGGCCATCGACACGGCCTGCCGGCTGCTGCGGCTGCCATCGATCCGAGGCGAGTTCGCCGAGATCGCCGACCGGGCGGTCAAGGACCAGATGACCTACCGCGGCTTCCTCGCCGAGCTGCTGATGGCCGAGTGCGACGACCGGGGCCGGCGCCGTTCGGAGCGGTGGATCAAGGCCGCCGGGTTCCCCCCGCGACAAGTCGCTGCGGACCTTCGACTTCGACGCCAACCCCAACATCGACCCCGCCGTGATCAACACCCTCGCCAGCTGCGAGTGGATCAAGAAGAGCCAGCCGCTCTGCCTGATCGGCGACTCCGGCACCGGCAAGTCCCACATGCTCATCGCCCTGGGCACCGAGGCCGCCATGCAGGGCTACCGCGTTCGCTACACGCTCGCCACGAAGCTGGTGAACGAGCTGGTGGAGGCCGCCGACGAGAAGCAGCTGAACAAGACCATCGCCCGCTACGGCCGCGTCGACCTGCTCTGCATCGACGAACTCGGCTACATGGAACTCGACCGCCGCGGCGCCGAACTGCTCTTCCAGGTCCTCACCGAACGCGAGGAGAAGAACAGCGTCGCCATCGCCTCCAACGAGTCGTTCGGCGGCTGGACCAAGACCTTCACCGACCCCCGCCTCTGCGCGGCCATCGTCGACCGCCTCACCTTCAACGGCATCATCATCGAGACCGGCACCGACTCCTACCGCCTCGCCAGCACCCGTGCCCGAGCCGAAGCACCCGCCAAGACAGGCTGACCGGAGCCCCTGCGCTGGTCCGCTGCCCACAGGGCAGTGGACCAGCAAGCCTCATGACCTGTTGATTCCGAGTGCGAACGACGCACGTTCCTGCCACTTCGTGCCGTCGTGCACGATGAGCTCGACCGACGAGATGCGAGAAGTGAACTGGAGCTTGCCGGCGAGGTCAGCCTCGATCTCCTCTATGACGGCTTCCTCCTGACCTTGAGCGATGGTCAGGTGCGGCAGGATCTCGGTGAATCGACCCTCGTATGGCGGAGCCTCAGGCCAACGATCAGTGATCGCCTCCGTGAGCTGCCGCAACGGCGTGTCGGGGTCCGGAACGAGATACAGCGCTTCCGGGAACCGCCCACATCTCTCGAACCGCAGGTCGAAGGTCGGGTGGCTTCCCAGCACGTCTGCGAGCGCAGAATGGACGAGCGCATCTATTCGACTCTCGTCAAGGAACGGGAAGAGCACGGTGACATGTGCTGGAACCCCGGCCTGGGCTGAGGGGTCGAACCGCTCACGCCACCCGCCGACGAACGGCTCTGCCTCCGGGATCCGAACGATAAGTCCCGTTTGGCCCGTCTTAAACGTGCTGGTGCTGTCATCTGCCATGACACCGCATGGTGTCACCTCTGCCGCACGCGGCACGGCTCCTTTTTCAGTGAACGATCACGGCCGGCTCCGCTCCGGCCAGCAGGAGACCATCGCGGAGGCAACGGTGCCGTCATTTCCCGTGAACATCCAGGGTGCAGATGATCACTGAACGCTGCCGGAACCCATGAACAAACGCTGTCGGTTGAAGTGAACGAAGCCAGTCAGACCACGCCCACCTGGCGCGGGTGATCGCATGGACGCTCAGATCACACCGTTCCTCGAGCGGATCGACGCACGCGCGCGGGAGCTCGCTACCACTGTGGACCAGCTCCGCACGCAGACGACGAGCTCACCGCGCGCCTGCGTGAACTCGACGAGGAGATGGAGACCTGGCGGTGACCCGCAAGACGCTTCTCGCCCTACCGCCGATTGCTCCGGAGCCGGCCGAGGAGCCGCCCGTCCTGCCGGACCACCCGGCCTACCAGCAGATCCTCACCGTCTTCGCCGACGCCGCCGGGCCGATGCGCGCCCGCGACCTATGCGAGCGCCTCGACCTCGCCATCATGCCGAAGAACATCGAGAGTACCCGGCACAAGCTCAAGCGCCTGGTCAGCCTCGGCGTCCTCGCCGAGCCCGAAGCCGGCTTGTTCGCCCTGCACTGCCCGAGCAACTCCGCACCACCAGCCCACCTGACCAGGGCCGACCGTTGAATCGGGCTGGCGCCCCGCCCACGGGCGTCACCGTGCTTCCCCGGCCGCCCCGAACCTCGCCGCGCCCAGCCCCAAGCGCGAGCGCAAGCCCTTCCAGCTGACGTCGGGGCCGCTCCGAAACCCCTTGGACGGCACGGGGACTGCCTTGCTGAAATGGGAGACGGCCGCTGTTGGAGTCGAAGGGATGCGCCGATGACCGAGATCAGGCTGCAGCCGTCGGTCCGCGACCTGACCCACGCGGACCTGCCGTCCTGCGGGTGGGCCGGCGACGCCCTGCACGTGCGTCAGCTCGCCGACCAGATCCGCCGCGCCGAGGCCGGCGAGATCGACTACCGCGCTGATGCGCCTGGTCGCGGAGGGAAGGGTGGACCTGGATGCCCCGGTGCGGCGCTACGTCCCCGAGCTGAAGCTCGCCGATGAGCGGGCCGCAGCGCAGATCACCGTCCTGAACCTGCTCAACCACACCGCAGGCATGGACTGGAACCTGGTCGACGACGGCAAGGGCGACGGCTCCCTGGCCGGGCTCGTGGCGAAGCTGCCCCAGCTGCCGCTGGTCGCACCGCCCGGTGCCCGCGCGTCGTACAGCCAGGCCGGATACGACCTGGCCGGACGGGTCATCGAGAAGGTCACAGGCCTGCCCTTCGAGCAGGCCATGGCCTCACTCGTCCTGGAGCCGGTAGGCCTGTCGGACACCGTGTACGGTCTGGCCGAGGTGATGGTCCGCAAGTTCGCGGTGGGCTACAACCGAGGCGAGGACGGCGAACTGCGCCCCGCCCGCCCGTGGGGGGCCTTCAAGGAGGGCGCGCGCGCCGACAACCCCGGTGGCGGCCTCGCCTCCTCGGTGAGCGATCTGCTGCGCTGGGCGCGATTCCAACTCGGCGATGGTGACGGCGTGTTGCCCGCCTCGGCGTTGCATCGCATGCGGGAGCAGACAGTCACGCTGCGCGCCAGCACGCTCGGCGACGGCTTGGGCATCTGCTGGTTCCTGAACGACCTGGACGGCATTCTCGGGATCGGGCACGGCGGCTCGGGTAACGGCCAGTTCGCCGAGCTGCTCATCGTGCCGGAACGCAACTTCGCGGTGGTCTGCCTGGCCAACGCCGGGCCGAACGGCCCTTCAACCAGTCCGTCGTGAAGTGGGCGCTGGAGCACTACCTAGGCGTCGTCGAGCAGGCAGCGGAGCCGCTCCCGTACGACGAGGAGCGGGCCCGGCAGGTCGTCGGCCACTACGAGATCGACGCCATGAGCCTCGACATCGCCACCGACGGCACCCGTCTCACCCTGGCCGTCGATATCAAGCCGGAGATCCGTGAGGCATCGGACGAGGAGATGCCGCCCGGCTACCCGGCCGCAGCCATCGGCTTCCTTCTCGGCGACCGCGATGAGTACATCGTCACCGAAGGCGGTCGCGAGGGGCAACGCGGCTACTTCTCCCGCGACGACAACGGCGCGGTCATAGGCGTCGATCTCGCCGGCCGGCTCTTCAACCGGGTCGTGCACGCACCCTGATCGAGCCGAGTCGGGGCGGTTCCGAGCGGCCGCGCCGCGGCTCGGCGCTGCCGGCCTCCCGCCGGCCGGGCCCCGTGGAATCCCCCCTGCTTCCCGGCTCGCCGGAGAATCCAGAACGATCCGTTCCGCATGCGCTGAGGAAGAGTGCACCGGTCAGTGCACCGGTTCCACGCCGAACGCCGACCGCGGTGCAGACCGGGCAGCGCGCGAGTGCGGCGGTGGCCCGCACGAGGCGGTTCAGCGCACTCGGTGGGCGTGCGCCGGCGCGGCGACGAACCGTTCGAGGGCCTGGGCGACGCCGTCCTCGTCGTTGGAGGCGGTACGACAGCGCGCGGTCCGGAGGACCTCCGGGTGGGCGTTGGTCATGGCGTAGGGCGCGCCGACCGCCTTGAGCATGGGGAGGTCGTTGGGCATGTCGCCGAAGGCGGCGATCTCGTCGGCGGTGATGCCGAGCCGGCTGCTCCACGCGAGGAGCGTGGCGGCCTTGGTGACGCCGGGCGCGCTGAACTCCACCAGTGACAAACCCGTGGAGTGGGTCGTCTCGGCACTGCCGCCGGCACTGCGCCGCGCCTGCTCGTGGAAGACGTCGAGGGGCAGTGTGGGGTGGTGGGCGAGGAGCTTGAGTACATGGCGGCCCGGCGCCGGCGTGAGCAGGTCCTCGGCGGGAGCGATCGGCTCGACGGCCTCTTCGCCGTACGACCAGTGGGGGTAGTCGGGTTCGTGGCCGTATGCCGTCTCGTACTCCACGGCGAAGGAGACGCCGGGCACGGCAGCGCGCAGTCGCGTCACGAGTTCGGTCGCCGGGTCGGACCGAATCGGGGAGATGCGGATCGGGGTTGCGTCCGGCGCGTACAGTGCGGCGCCGTTGGCGGCGATGACGTAGTGCCGTCCGATGGTCTCCAGCAGGGCGGGAACGCACCGTGGTGGGCGGCCGGTGACGAGGACGATGCGGATGCCGGCCTTGCTCGCCGCGGTCAGGGCGGCCCGGGTGCGCTGGGACAGGCTGCCGTCGCTGTGCAGGAGTGTGCCGTCGAGGTCGGTCGCCACCAGCTTCGGCCGGGGATGCGGCGGGGAGGCTGGAGTCGGCGTTGGCGTCGTTGTCATGGTGCACCTTCCGGACCGGGGGAGGGCTGGTCGAGTGGGCCGGGCGCCGGGCCGCACGGGGCTGGACGGGGCGCCGCATGGGTCTTCGGGCCTGGTGGCGCAGGATGCGCTCAGTCGGTGTGGCGGGGGCGGCGGGCGAGGAGGCCGGCCGTGGTGAGCAGGGCGAGCAGGGCCGCGGTGAACCAGGTCATCGCGGTGGTCATGGTGGTGTAGCGGGTGGCGATGCCGATGGCGATGGCGGGCAGGGCGAGGCCGAGGTAGGAGATGAGGAAGAGGCCGGCGAGGGCTTCGCCGCGTTTGGCCGGGGTGGCCATGGCGACGACGGTGCCGACGGCGGATTTGAACAGGACCCCGGCGCCGATGCCGGCCGTGATGCCGGCCACCAGGAACAGGGTGAGGCTGGCGGTGTGCATGCCGACGGCGAGCGCGGTCGTCCCGGCGGCCTGGGCGTACAGGCCGAGGTTCCTGCGCAGTGCGGCGTCGAGGCGGCTGGTGAGGGTCTGGGCCGCGGCGGAGGCGCCGAACACGGCGAACACGGTCAGTCCGGCCAGTGCGCGGGAGGGGTGGTGCAGGGTGTGGCCGACGAATCCGGGAGCCAGCGAGGTGAACAGGCCGAAGACCGCGAAGGACGCGAAGCCCGCGGCCGCGGCGGCCAGGTATCCGGCGGGGTCACCGTGGTCGGTGCTGATGCGCTGCGGCCGGTAGGCGGGCCTGACGGACTGCGCCTGGACCGTTTCGGGGGTGAGCGCGACCGCGGCGATGCTGATCAGCAGCAGGGCGCCGAAGACGAGGTAGGGCAGGCGCAGGGGGGCGCCGAGGTACTGGGCGAGAAGGCCGGCGATGAGCGGGCCGAAGCCGAGGCCGCCGATGTTGGCCGCGGTGGAGACGATCTCGAAGCGCTGCGGCGAGGCGTCGGGGCGGTGGGCGGTGTGCAGTTCGTGCAGGTGCGCGGTGGCGGTCGCGGTGAGCATGCCGACCCCGAGGCCGGTGACCAGCCGTGCGAGGAGAAGGAGCGGCAGGGCTGGCTGGGTGAGGAACAGTGCGGCGGCGGCCAGTTCGAGGGTCAGTGCCGTGATCAGGACCTTGCGTCGGCCGAGCCAGTCCGAGATGTGCCCGGCCAGCAGCAGGCTGGCCAGGACGCCGAGGGCGTAGACGGCGAACACCACGGTGACGGTGAAGGTGGAGAAGCCGTCGCGTGCCTGGTAGAGGGGGTACAGCGGCGTCGGGACGGTGGAGAACGCCATGGCCGTGACGAACGCCGAGGCGATCAGCCAGAACCCGGCCCCGTGCCTGCGGGCCGAGTGCCGGGCGGCGATCTGCCGGCCGGGTGTCCGGCGAACGAGCCGGGGGGCGGACGACGACATGGGGGTGCTCCGTTTTCGTGAGTGCTCCGAGTGGTGACGGTGGCCGGCCGGCGCCGCCTGGGACCGACGCCGGCCGTGAAACTCAAGTCGCTGAAGGACGGGTTCGCCCAGCCCGGGCCGGACGGCCCGGGGCGGGCGAAGGGGTTCAGGCCAGCCGGCCGCGGGCCTCGGCCCACTTGACCTCGGCGCCGGCGCCCTCGGACCCGGTGGCCTCCGCCTGGGCGCGGGCCACGGACTCCATGACGGCGGCGTAGCCGGGGCTGACGCTCGCGTAGATGCCGCCCCAGGCGGCCCAGTCCTCGCGGGCCCAGGTCTTCTGCAGCTCGGCCGCCACACCCAGGACGTCGATGACCTTGACGCCCGCACGGCTCAGGCGCTCGATCGAGATCCGCTGTGCCTCGTCGGAGTACGTGCCGGAGGCGTCGATGACGGCGTACACGTCGTATCCCTCGGCGAGGGCGGCCAGCGCGGGCTCGACGACGCAGACGCTGGTCATGATGCCGGCGATGAGGAGGGTGCGGCGGCCGGTCCGCGCGACGGCGCTGCGGAAGCCCTCCACGTCCCAGGCGTTGATCTCACCGTGACGCTGGACGTAGGTCGCCTGGGGGGCGTTGTCGAAGACCTCGGGGATCAGCGGGCCGTTCGGGCCCTCGGGGACGGACGCGGTGGCGATCACCGGGGCGCCGGCCAGGGTGGCGGCCTTGGCCAGAACAGCCACGTTGTTGCGCAGCTCGTGGATGTTGGTGTGGTTGACGATCTGCAGCAGACCGCTCTGGTGGTCCACCAGCAGAACCGCTGCGTCGGCGGGGTCGATGAGGCCGTTGTTCGACATGACGTCTCCTTGCTTGGGGCGGGCATCCGGCAACGGGCCGGAGGCCTTGGTTCACCGGCAGCTCCCTCGCTGCCGACGACCTCTTCAACCTCGTGCCACCGCCACCGCTTCCCATGTCGAGGAGATGGCTTGAGATGACGGTAATCTCTGTCGGAGATAGCCTGGAGTCAGCGGGCCCGGAGGGGGTACGGAGGCGAAATGGATCTTCGACAGATGGAGGTCGTCGTCGCGGTCGCCGAGGAGGGCGGCTTCAGCGCGGCGGCACGACGCCTGCACGTGGTGCAGTCCGCGGTCTCCACCACGGTGCGCACCCTTGAGCGCGAGCTGGGCGCACCGCTCTTCCACCGGACCACCCACCGGGTATCCCTCACCCCGGCCGGCCAGGCGTTCCTCCCGGCCGCCCGCGCCGCACTGCGGGCAACCGAGGAAGCCCGCGCCGCCGTCGACCTCGTCAAAGGAGAGCTGACGGGAGAGATCACGATCGGCGTCATGCAGGGCCTCCACACGGGCCTCGCCCAGGCGCTGGCCGCCTTCCGCCACCAGCACCCACAGGTCACGCTCAGGCTTCGCCAGGCACCGGCCGACGACATCCTGCAGGCACTGCGCGACGGCACCACGGACGTGGCCGTCGCGGCACTGGACCGCCCCCAGCAACGAGGACTGGCCACACGCGTGCTGAAGGAGGAGGAGATGGTCCTGATCACGGCACCGGGCCGCGCCATGGAAGGCGAGCGACCGGTCACCCTCGCCGAGGCCGCCGCCCTGCCACTGGTGGAGTTCCCCGCCGGCTGGGCCATCCGGCACTCGGTCGACCGGGCCTTCCGCGCGGCCCTCGTCGACCGCACCGCCACCTTCGAGGTCAACGACATCCTGGCCGCCACCGACCTGGTCCGCCAGGACCTCGGCGTGTGCATCATGCCCGCATCCCTGGCCGCCCGCTTCCCCGACCTCATGCCCCACCACTTCACCCCACACGCACCCACCTGGAAGGTGATGGTGGTACACCCCCGAGGGCAGGTGCATCCAGCCGTCACCGCCCTGCTGCGTCACATCGAGTAGGCGCCGGCACGGCACCCGGCAGGCCGAACACGTCGGGCTCGTCTCCGTGGATCCGCGAGCTTCCTCGGGAGACGCCGACGTTGCCCGCGCCCGTGATCGCGGAACGGACCGGCCGGCAGCGCGGGATGACCATCCTTGCGCAAGCCGCGCAACCGGCGCTGTGACGCTGTGACGTGACGACCTGCCGCACCCGCCCGCGGCGCCGCGATTCACCCCGGGGGTGAAGGCGGCGTCCGAGCCGATGCTGTCCGGCGCGCTGACGTCCATACGTCGGCCGGAAGGTCGGCTACAGCATCCGGCGAGGACCAGGAACCCCGATCCCTCCGGGGTGCCGTGTGCGGGGCGGGAGGCGTTCGGTGCGGCTCCCCGCTCGTGGATTCAGGGCGAAAGCATGTCCATCATGGCAGGTCAGCGCCGATTTTCGTAGGACGGAACCCACAGTTCGCGAGGCTTGTCCGGTCCGTCCCCCGCCTCTCAGAATCTCCTTCGTGCGTCATCCGGAGACAGGGGGAATGGTGACGATCGATCACGACGCGGTGCTTCGGGCCCGCGTGCTGCTGCTTGGCTCCGGCCGGCGGAGTCGGGCCGAACTGGTCGGCGCGTACCGGGTTCTGGCCGAGGTGAGTCCGAAGGCGTACGTGCCGAAGTTGGTCGATGCCCTGCTCGCGTTGTGGTACGAGAGCCGGGATCCGACGGTGGACGTCGCGCTGGCCGCCGAGGCTTCCCAGGCCGCTCGCAGGATGGAGGCCGGGGCGCCGGACCGGGCGGAGCTGTTGTGCCGGGCCTTGGACGCCTACCAGGCTTCCTTGTTCGCCCTCGGGCGCAGGGTGGAAGGACGCGCGATCTGTGCGGAGCTGGCCAGGGCCGGACGAAGCAAGCCTCTGGCGAGTGTTCTGGCCGAGGAGGGGTGCTTCAGGGAGGCTGCGGAGCTCGACGAAGAGGCCGCCCGGAACGGAATCCCGGAGCACTCCTTCTGGAACATGGTGCGGTGGGCGGCGAACCTGGAGGGCGCCGGCCTGCACGACGCCGCATCGACCGTCTTCCGCAGGCTCCTTGAGGAGACCCGGCGCGAGGCGACTGAACAGCGCACCGCTCTGGCGATACTCACCTGGGAGTCGGTTCACTTCTCCCGGATGCGGGAGACCGTCGGGGATGGGGCGGGTGCTGCGGTCGCTCGGCGAGAGGCCCTGAGTGTCCTGGAGGAGCTTGCGACCACAGGCGAGCCGAAGAACTGGAGTTGCATCCTGGGGTGGTGGAGGACGCTCTTCGTCCTGTCGGGGCGGGCAGCCGAACCCGCCGCGAGCCCCGAGTCCCCGATGCCGCCGTTCGGCACGGGGCTCGGATGGTCGCGCGACGTGCGGGACGGTTTCCTCGGTATGCTGCCGGGCCTCGAAGCAGAGGCGGCGAGGCTGCGCGAGACCGACCGGCTGCCCGAGCTGGTCGACGTCCAACGCAGGATCAGCATCCGCGCGGCCGTCCGCGAAGGCGACCGTCCCTACCTGTTCCAGGAGCGGTTCACACCGTACTTCGACGAGGGGGTGACGCTCGCCCGCCGCCTTCCCGACGATCCCGCACGCCTCGCCCGCGCCCTCACCGACCGGTCGATGTTCTTCGCCGCGGCACGATCCTTCGAACCCGCGCGGGCCGACTTCGCCGAAGCGGTCGCCCTCCTCCACGACCGCTGATCACGCCGCCCGGTCGCCGCGGTGTTGGCGGTACCGGACCCCGGGCTGAAGCCAGGGCGGCGTCGTTCGGAGGAGCTGTCCGGGTTGATACGGGTTCAGATGGCCGGGGTGGCTCATGTGTCAACCCCGTCACTCGGACAGAGGCCGACCCAGGGAAGCTATTGAACGCGTTCAAATATGCTGCGAGGATGATGCTCCTGCTGGAGCTGCCGAAGAGGTCGAGTGGCCATGGATGCCGTGCTGAGAACCGAGAGCGCCCTGGCGTGGTTCGTTCGGGCCACCGTCCGCTATCTGTTCGCCCTCGGCTGTGGATGGAGTGCCGCGGCCGGTGGTTTCGCGCTCTGGCTGGCACATACCGGTGAGTTCTCCGGACCGGAGTTCCTGACCGGCTTCATCGAGCTGGGGCTGGTCCTGTTCGGGTGGTTCGGCGTGCCGTCGCTGCTGCTGCTCCTCCTCTTCGCGTCGAAGCGGGAGAGCGAACTCCATCGGCCCGTCGTCACCGTCCTGTGGTGCGGGCCGCCGATGTTCGTGCTGTTCGTCAGCGGGTGGGCGCTGATCGGCATGCTGTTCCAGATCGGCTGCGCGGCCTTCCTGCTGCCCGCACCGCGCCTGCGGATCATCCGCCGACCGCCCCGCCCCTGATGAGGAGCCCACGCCCGCTGACGGCCGAGGCAGCGTCAAACGGTGTCATCGAGCCCCGCCGGGTTTCCGGTCGTAGTCGGGCATGCGCTGCCGAGGCGGACGAACGTCGCTTCACCGTTCGCGGCAGAAGGCTGAACGGAGGCAAGCAGGGCCTCCGGGTGCTCATGAGGTGTCGAAGCCCTGGCCACGGCAACGGAAGACCGCGCCCGCCCGCTTCCTCGTCGACGGCAAGCAGGCCCACTGCATCGCCTTGGTCAAGGGGTCGGTGCTCGGTGGCCCGGACCGGTACGGCCCGCGGACGGACCCCGAGACCGTGGAGCACCGTCGCTGATCCGCTTCCGGCAGCACTGAGCCACGGCCACGATGTCATTGGGCCTGCGCCGGTGGCACACCCGCGGCCCGAGGAAGCCGAGCGCGCCGCGTATGCTGCACGCCCAGCCGTTGGCGACCCCTGCCTGCGGCCACCGAGCACCGAGCAGGCGGAACCATGGTCGACACCGGAGCCCTCTTCACCGGCGCAGTCGGGACCGCTGCCTGGGGGGTCGCCGCCTATCAGGCGGCGCGTCAGTGGCAGGCCGGCGCGGGGCGCCGTACCAGCGGCATGATCACGCGCATCAGCGCCGCTGGGCGCGGCGGCAGCTCCTGCACGGTTCAGTTCATGGACGAGTCCGGTACTCCCCGACGCTTCGAGACGAACGTCCGCGGCCAGGTCGGAGAGACGGTCCGGGTCGGGTATCCGGCCGGGAAGCCGCAGCGCGCCCGCAGGGTCGGCGGCCTCGCCCCCTGGGGATTGCCGATCATGGCCACGGCGGTGGGCGGCGTGTTCCTCTGGGTGTCCGCGTCGCTGCTCGGCTCCGGCGGCCTGCCCCACGTGCTGTCGGGGCGCTGAGAGGCCGTAGAAGCGCCGGCTGCAGCGTGCCGGCTTGCCGGGCAGGGGCCTTGTGCCGGCTGCCGTCGTGGTTGCCGGGTGGTGCTGGTCATCGGCCCGGACGCCGTTCGCGGCGAGGATCAACGGAGTGCGGGAGTCGCCCGCACCGCCTCGGCCCGGACCGGGCGGCTGCCGGTTCCGGGCCGAGGAAGGTGGGCCGGGTTACCGGGTGGCCTGTGCCTCGGCCTCGTGCTTGAGGTTGGTGACCCAGTGGTGGAGGGAGGTGTCGAGGGCGGCCTGGAGCACGGCTTGGTTGGCGGTGACCGGCTCGCCTGTCCAGGACTCCTCGGTGTGGACGAGGACGCCGTCGCGGGTGGGGGTGAAGGTCCAGACGTGGACGGCGGTGATGCCCTGGGCGGGGCCGCCCCAGACGAGGCGCTTGCAGGGGATGACCTGCTTGACGGTGGAGGTGATGTCGAGGCCCTCGGTGCTCCAACGGAACACCGAGCCGGGGCGCAGGCGTCCGGGCGTGTCCTTGGTCATCCTCTCGACGTTCGGCTGCCAGGTGGGCCAGTTCTCGACGTCGGTCTGGATCTTCCAGACGGTGTGCAGCGGGGCGTGGATGAGGATGTCGGTGCGGGTGATGACCGGGGCCTGCTGGTCGATCTGCACGTTCGCCTCGGCCGCTGCGGTGGGGCGGTCGGTGGTGAGGGCGGAGGCGGCGGTGGAGGTGGTGAGCAGGAGTGCCACGGTGACGGCCGCGGTCGTGGCTGCGGTGAGTGTGCGCAAGGCTGTGCTCCTTCGTGGAGAGAGGGGGTACCGGGCGTCCCGGGGCGGTGCTCGTCCCCGGGCGTTCGTCACCGGGTGCTGTCGGGGATCCAGGAGCCGTGGATGCCGGCGGTCACCCGGCGCGGGAGGTGGACGGTGGCGATCCGGTCCAGGCCGGCGGCGTCCAGGACGAGCAGCCGGGAGGCGTCCTGCTTGAGGTCGGAGACCACGGTCAGCAGGTAGCCGTCGTCCTCCCGGGTGCCGCCGGCCGCGGGGACGAACACCGCCTCGCTGGGCAGCCGGGCATCGCCGGCCTGGTGGATGCGCCGCTCGCCGGTGGCACGGTCGTACTTGACGATGCCGTACCCGCCGAAGCCGTCCTGGTCGGGGAAGGAGACCGCGTACTGGTAGCGGTTCTCCAGGCCGAGGTAGTCCTCGTTGAGGGTGGGGAACTCGATGGCGAGGTCGTCGATCACGCGCTCGTCCACCCGGCCCGCAGCCAGGTCGACGACCCAGCGCCGGTTGTAGGAGCGGGCGTTGGGCTCGCTGCCGCGGCCGGGGGCGCCGACCCACCAGTTCCAGGACAGCCGGAAGCCCTCGCGGTCGACGGTCGGGCCCTCCAGCACGATGCGCCCGTCGGCGTCCTCGTAGGCGTTGGCGACGTGCAGCATGTTCCCCGGCTCGATCGGGAACCAGCGGACCGCGGCGGCGCCCTGCGGCCCGCGCGGCATGACACCGATCCGGGCGGGCTGCGCGTCCTGCCAGGAGTACGGGATTCCCGAGTGCTCGGCGGGGTCGAAGGTGACGGTGCCCTCGACGAAGACCACGTGGTTGCGGGTGACGGCGAAGTCGTGCTTCAGCGAGGCGGTGGCGCCGGGGATCTCGGCGCTGTGGGTGATGTGCCCGTCGGAGTCGGCGACGTAGTAGAGGAGGAACGGCGGGAAGGGCGAGGAGCCGAAGAAGTGCAGTTCGCCGGTGACCGGGTCGCTCTTGGGGTGGGCGGTCATCGCGCTGCGCAGCTTGCCGGCGAAGTCGAACGGGCCGACCGTCTCCAGGTCCGTGGTGAGCTCGAACGGGAAGTTGGCCTCGCACAGGGCGAGCAGCCGGCCGCCGTGCTCGATCACGTGGGTGCCGGCGGTGGAGGCGGTCAGGTCCGGGCCGTTCTCCGTGATGTACGGGGCGCCGTCCAGCGCGGGTGTGCGCACCCAGCGGTTGCGGTACCACTCGGCGCGGCCCTCGCGCAGCCGGATGCCGTGCACCATGCCGCTGCCCTTGAACCAGTGGGTGGGGGTGACACCGGGCTTCGGGTTGTGGCTGTTGCGGACCAGGCGGCCGGTCAGCTCGGGCGGCAGGGAGCCCTCGACGGTCAGTTCGGTGGCGGTCAGTTCGTCGGCGGCGGGGGTGTAGTGGCCGGTCAGGAAGGGCTTGTCGGTCATGGTCGGTTCCTCAGGGGTCGGCGCGGTGGTACCGGCGTCACGGAGCGTGGCGGTGGCGGATCGTCAGGAGCGGCGCTCGGAGCGGTTCTTCAGGCAGGTGAGCCAGTCCTCCAGGGACGTGCGCAGGGCGGCGCCGAGCTGGTCGGCGGCGGCTTCCACGGGGGCGCCGCTCCAGGACTCCTCGGTGCGGACGAGCACCCGGTCGCCGGCGCGCTCGAAGGTCCACACGTGGACGCCGTCGATGCCGTGCGCGGGCCCGCCCCACACGATCCGGGCGCCGGGCACCAGCTCGTGGACGGTGGAGGTGATGTCCAGCTCGTGGGTGCGCCAGGTGAACGAGCTGCCCTCGGCGAGCGGGCCGTCCAGGCGGGCCTGGTCGATGTCGGTGTTCCACACCGGCCAGTCGCCGATGCCGGTGTGCAGGGCCCACACCCGCTCCAGCGGGGCGTCGATCTCGGTGGACAGGCGGACGATGACGGGTGCGGTCTCGTCGATGGTGGTCATGGCGGGGTTCCTCTCGGTCGGTGTGTGGCGGATTGCCGGGGGGCTGGCGGGAATCGCCGGGGGAGGGGGTGGTCAGTGCGGGCCGTGAACGGTGGGCCGGGCAGCGGGGTTCGGGGCGTCGGTGGGGTCGGTGAAGTCGGTGGGAGTGCGCCGGGTCAGGCGGGCCGCGAGCAGGGCGGTGGCGGCCAGGACGGCGGCGGAGGCGGCGAAGGCGCTGCGGTAGCCGGAGGTCAGCGCCTCCGGGTCGGGCCGGTGGCCGCCGGCGTGGGCGGTGACGGTTCCCGCGACGGTCGCGAGGACGGCGAGCCCGACGGCGCCGCCCACCTGGCGGGTGGTGTTGACCAGCCCGCCCGCCAGTCCTGCGTCCGCGCCGGTGACCCCTTCGACGGACAGGGCGGTCAGCTGCACGAAGGCGATGCTCAGACCGACTCCGACGAGGAGGCTGGGGCCCAGGACGTCGGTCGGGAAGCCGCCGTCGGCACTGATCCGGGACAGCCACAGCATCCCGGCCGCCTCGGCCAGCAGGGCCCCGACCAGCGCGGCCCGGGTGCCGACCCGGCGGGCGAGGGCGGGGGCGAGTGCGGCACCGGCCATGTTGGCACCGGCGAGCGGGAGTTGGCCGAGGCCCGTGGTCAACGGGTCTTCGCCGAGGACCTGTTGCTGGTAGAGCGGGAGGAAGTAGAACAGGGCGATCCAGGTTGAGCCGAACAGGCCCATCAGCAGGTTCCCGGCCGCCACCCTCCCGCCCGCGAACAGACGCGGCGGAACCAGCGGGGCCGCGGCGCGGCGCTCGATCCGGAGGAAGACCAGCGCGAGTGCGGTGGCGGCACCGAACGCGGCGAGGACCCGGATGTCGGTCCAGCCGTCGCGGCGGGCCGTGGTCAGGCCCCACACCAGGGCGGTCACGGACATGGCGCTGGCCGCGGTGCCGGCGAGGTCGAAGCCGACTCGGTCGGCGGGAGGGGTGGACGGGACGAACGTGAGCGTCGCCACCAGGACCGCGAACGTTCCGATCGTCACCGCATGGAAGATCCACGGCCATCCCCACGCCCGGGTGAGCACCCCTCCGAGTACCACTCCCGCCGCACCTCCCGCACCGGACACCGCGCCCCAGACCGCGAGCGCCCTGGTCCGGCCGGGGCCCGGCGGATGGAGGTCCATGGCCAGGGCGAGTGCGGCGGGGGCGATCGCCGCCGCGCCGACGCCCTGCGCGGCGCGGGCGGCGATGAGGACACCGGGTGAGGCGGCCAGCGCGGCGGTGGCCGAGGCAGCCCCGAACGCGCCCAGGCCGACGAGCAGCACCCGGCGCCGGCCCAGGAGGTCGGCGGCGCGCCCGCCGGCCGGCAGCAGCGCGCCGAAGGCCAGGCCGTAGGCGTTGACCACCCACGTGGTGGCGGCGTCGGAGAGCCCCACGCCGTCCCGGATCTGCGGCAGCGCGACGTTGACGATCGAGGTGGCGAGCATGACGGTGAACTGGCCCGCGGCCAGTACCGCGAGGACGGCGCCGGGAGGCGGTTTGCGCATGGGGGGCTCCTGACGGGCCGGTGGGTGGGGGACTGGGGCGTCCGGCGGCGTTCAGCGCGGGGCGCGTTCGGCAGCGGACCTCAGATGGAGGAGCCACTGGAGCAGGGACTGGTCGAGCGCCTGCCCGATGCCTGCGGGATCGGCTCGCACGGGCGCGCCGTCCCAGGACTCCTCCGTGGCGACGAGGGTCGCTCCCGCCGAGGGCGTGAGCCTCCACTGATGGATCGCGGTGATGCCCTGGGACTGCCCGCCCCACAGGATCAGGCGGGGCGCCTCGACCGCGTACACGGTGGAGGTGATGTCCAGTCCGGCGGTCCGCCAGTGGAACACCGCGCCCGGCGTCAACGGGGTCAGCGCCCGGGCCTCGGTGATGTCCGGCTGCCACGACGGCCAGTCGGGCACGGAGGCCAGCAGATCCCAGACGGCGGGGGCCGGGGCGCTGATCGGCAGTTCACGACGGGCGAGGACCGCAGCGGCCCGGTCGATGCCCGAGGGCGTGTTCTTCATGGGCCCGAGTCTCGTCCGGCAGGCCCCACGCCCTCATCGGCGAAAGTCGCCTAGGCGACTGCCTAAGTCGCCCGGACACCGATACCGAGACGCGCAGCGGTATCGCCCCGTACGACCCGACGGGCTGACGGCACAGCACGGAACCTCGCGCGGCCGACGTCGTCCGCGCTCCCCCCGGGGCGGCGTCGAGGGACGGCCGCGTCCCGGACAGCAGGCCGTCACCTGGCCGGCAGGACGGGCTTCCTAGGTCGTCTGCCCGACAACGGCGGCGAGCTGGCGGCGGGAGGTGATATCGAGCTTCTTGAAGACGCTCCGGAGGTGGGCGTCGATGGTCCGGGGGCTGAGGAACAAACGGTCGGCGACCTCCCGGGAGGTCGCGCCGGTCGCTACCAGCCTGGCGATGTTCAACTCTTGACCGGTCAACGCCTCCATCCCCCCGAGCGTGGCGGACCTGACCTGCTCGCCGGCGGCGACCAGCTCGACCCGGGCCCGTTCGGCGAACCCCTCCGCACCCGTCGCGGTGAACAGCCCGTGGGCCGCGCGCAGCGCGTGGCGCGCCTCCAGGCGACGGCCGTCCCGGCGCAGCCACGCCCCTTGGTGCAGCAGGGCCCGGCCGTGCCACAGGCGCAGGCCGGCGGCGTCCAGCCGTGCCACGGCCTCGGCGTGGAGCGGCTCGGGGTCGTCGGACAGCAGGGCGGCGAGGTGCGCGCGCACGCCGAGCGCCCAGTCGGTGTTCGCGGCACGGGCGTGGTCCGACAGCCGGGCGAACGCCTCGCGGGCCGTATCGTCCTCACCGCAGCGCAGTGCCGCTTCGACCAGTTCGGGCAGGGCGAGGCTGGAGGTCCCGAGGTCACCGTCGGTCAGGGCCAGCCGGGCCGAGGCCAGCGCCGTGCGGTGGTCGGCGGTCCCGTTGGCGTGGAGGGCCGCCGCCGCGTGGGCGGTCGCCGTCAGCATGCCTTTGCGCCGCGCGTGGGACTCGGCCAGGACCCGGGCGATCAGGGGTTGCGCCTCGGCGGCGCCGCCGCGCAGCGCGGCGGCGAACAGTCGGCCGTACCAGTGCCGCGGGACTCCGGTCACGTCGGCTATCGCGTCGGCTTCGCTGTTCAGAGCGGAGGCCGTGAGCAGGTCGCCGCGCTGGACGGCTGCCATGGCCTGCATCCAGAGCCCGACCGGGAGGATCATCAGCGTTCCGTCGGTCCGGGCGCTGTCGACGGCACGGGTGGCGAGTTCGTCCTCCAGGGCGACGTCCCACAGCTCGATGGCCAGCAGAGCGGCGAGCGACAGGCGGCGCGTCCACAGCGGATCGGTGACGTCCGACAGCAAGCGCAGCAGCCTCGGGACCGCTGCGAGGTCGTCGTCGAGGTAGGCGACGAGCGCGTCCAGCAGTTCGTCGGCCGTGGTGCGGTCCCCCGTCGCGGCAGGGGCGCGCCGGGCTGCTTCCAGGGCGTGGCGCGCGGCGGCGGAGACGCGGCCGACGACAAGCCCCGCCTGCAGGGCGTCGAGCAGGTGGAGCCGGCCCCGGGCGGGATCGAGAGCGGCGGCCCTGATGAGGTGGCCGACCGCGTCGGCCGCGCCGTCGCGGAAGAACGCCGCCCGGCCGCGCAGGAGTTCGGCCTCCACCCGGCCCGTGCCGTCGATCGGGCCGCTTTCGGCCGCCTCGACCAGCGTGATCGCGTTCTCGAAGGAGCCGGCCTCCAGCGCGGCCCGCGCCGCCTTGAGGCTTCGTCCGGCACGCAGGCGCGGATCGGCCGTGAGGGCCGCGGCCTGTCCGAGGAAGGCCGCCTCGGCGGCGGCACCGCCCCTGCCCGCGCGCGCTGCGCGCAGCGCAGCAGCTCGGCCGCGACGTCCTCGTCGGGGCGGGGCGCGGCCTGGGCCCGGTGCCAGGACCGCCGGTCGGGCGCGGTCAGCGGGTCGGTGGCATCGGCGAGTGCCGCGTGGACGCGGCGGCGCTCGGCCGGCGACGCGGACGTGTACACCGCGGAGCGCACCAGCGGGTGCCGGAACCGGGACTGGCCGCCCAGCTCGATCAGGTCCGTGGCTTCGGCCTCCGATCCGGCTTCCGGCGCCACGTCCAGGTCGTCGGCGGCCCGCCACAGCAGGCCCGGATCCCCGGTCGGCTCCGCGGCCGCGACGAGGAGCAGCGTGCGCGCGCCGTCGGAAAGTTGGGAGATGCGTTCCTGGTAGCTGCGCTCGATGCGGTTGGCGGGCGAGACCGGAGCGGGCAGCCCGTACCCTCCGGCCAGACCTGCGGGGCCCAGGCGGCGCGGCAGTTCCAACAGGGCGAGCGGGTTTCCGCGGGCCTCCGCGAGGATCCGTTCGCGCACCCGCTCGTCCAGCGGGCCCGGGAGGCGGGAGGACAGCAGGGTCCGGGCCGCCTGGTCGGGCAGCCTGGACAGCGTCAGCGCCGTCAGCCCTTCGAGTTCCGCGACGGCGTGCGGGTCACGCACTCCGAACACGATCGCCACCGGCTCGTCCGCGATCCGCCGGGCCACGAACGCCAGCACCTGAGCCGACGCCCGGTCCAACCACTGCGCGTCGTCCACGACGCACACCACCGGCGCCTCGGCCGCGGCATCGGACAGCAGGCCCAGCAGGCCGAGGCCGACGGTGAAGCGGCTCGGTGTGCCACCGTCCCGCAGCCCCATGGCCACGGCCAGGTCCTCCCGGTGCGCGGAGGGCAGCCGCTCGATCCGGTCGTGCAACGCGTGGGTGAGCTGGTGCACCGCCGCGTAGGCGAACTCCGCTTCGAACTCAGCCCCGTTCACCCACAGCAGCCGTACGCCCTCGACCCCTTCGGTGACATGACGCAGCAACGTGGTCTTGCCGATACCGGCTTCCCCGCGAACGACGGCCGCCCCGCCCCGCCCCGCTCGTGCGGCGGCGACCAGTTCAGCGAGAGCGACGCGGTCGGTGGGCGGGAAGTACTCGGAGCCGGTCACAAGAGCCACGTCGGAATCATGTCATGCCCTCTGAACTCGGCGGATACGCCGAGTCGTGGACAACCGCGCCTTCCGTCCGACCGCCGACCGGTCGACGGCCGAGGACGTCAGGGCCCCACCTTCATGGAGGCGTGGTGCCTTCGCGACAGGATCGTTGCCGAAGGAGGCTCGCTCCGGCCACGGCTGCTCGGCACTGGCGACCGCGGCCGCCGAACTGCCCGTCCCCACGTCGGGCCGGTGGCCTCCATCGACCGCCCCTCGTGCACCGGCTGGAGGAGGCGGCGTGAGAGCGCGAAAGGGCCTATGTGGGAGAGTACGTGGCGATCACGAATCCTGGGGGGTGGGATCAGTGCGCACACGTCACTGCGCGGTGGTGGGGATCGTTCTGGCGGTTCTCGGGGTGTCGGCCTGCGCGGCCGACCGGAAGGCCGGGCCGGAGGCAGCCGCGACCTCCGGCCCGGTGGCAGCGCCCAGGAACCTGCGCGAGGGCCTGCTGACCCAGGAGCGGCTGCCCAAGGGGTTCCGGCTGACCAAGGTGGAGGCCGACCCGACGTCGACCGCCGCTTCGACCACGCCCGTCCCCATCGCCTCGCTTCGGTGTGACGAACTCGAGGTCGACTCCTTCATGACGAGGCACGCCCCACCCTTGGAGAACGTGGCGGCGGACCTGGAACGGACGCCGACCGGCGGCGAGGGCGACGGCTGGTTCGGCCGGGAGCTGCTCGACCGCTACGCGCCAGGCCGAGCGGCCGAGGTCATGGACGCCATCCGCGGTGCCGCGAAGCGCTGCGCCTCCTTCACCACCACACTCACGGACGGCACGAAGATCCGGGAGACCGCGTCCGTCACGCCGGCCGGGGTGCCGGCCGACGACAGCCTCCTGATCCACTTCACCTCGACCTTCCCCGGGGCCTCGAAACCCTTCGAGAAGGTCACCGGTTTCGCCCGCCAGGGCGACGTGATCCTCGTGGTGCAGCACTCCTCCAGCCATGAGCCGTCCACGGACACCCAAGAGGTCCTCGCCGCCGCCGTGAAGTCGTACCGTTCCGCCGGCGGCTGACGCCGCGCGCCCCGGTCCTCCATCTCCGAGGTCCCCCAGAGCGGGAACCAACGATCGTTCTTGCACGCCGCCGTCGCTGCTCCGTGGGTCCTGATCGCCGAGTACAACGCGGCACTGCAACGCGGGGGCAACAGTGCCGAACTATGTCCGGCGAGGGGCCGGCGGGTGTGGTCAGGCAGGTTGACTGGTGCGGGTGAGCGCGTGGGTGAGGAGGCGGATGGCGGCTTCGGCGTCGGCGAGTTCGGCGTCGGTGGGCAGGACGGCCCCGAAGGAGCGGCCGCCGGGGGCGTCCAGGGCGCGCCAGTGGAGGACGGGTGCGAGGTGGCTGCTGGCGTCGGCGAGGAACCAGGCGAGGTGGCCGTGGGTGCGGGCGACGGTCAGGGCGAGGGCGGCGAGGGCCTCGCGCAGCGCGGCGAGCCGCTCGATCCGCGGCAGCGCTTCGTGGGTGCCCGCGGGGCCGACGGCGCCCGCGAGAGCTGCGGCCGTCTCCCGGGCCAAGGCCGCGTCGGTGGCGGTGAGCTGCCATGTTCCGTCGGTGAGCTGGAGTTCCGCCTCGTCGACGACGCGGTCGACCGCTTTCAACATGCCCATGGCGTGACCCTATCGGCGGGGCTGTTCGGGGGAAATGGGATCAGCCCGCCGGGGTGTGACCTGTTGGCGTGCGTGGGGGTGGTTCGGCCCTGCAGGCCGGGCTGTCTGGACCTTTGGTTGTGCCATCGCCGCTCGCGCGCGGATCGTCGGCGGCCAGGTCCTCCCGGGCCTGCCGACCTCCGCCTGACCCTGCGTCCGCTCCGGCTGCCGCTACCTCATGCTGCTGACCTGCGGTGGCCACCTTTGCTGGCACAAACCGCCATCCGTCCCGGTGACCCATCTCACCGGATGTTGATCAGTCTCAGCGAGGTTTGTCCGGAGATCCGGCGGGCGTGTACCGGATCGGGTGATCTTCCCTGGCCTCGCCTTGTGTGATGGGCCCGTCACTGGATGTGCTGGCGAGTGCAGGGCCGACCACCGGCCCTCCGAAGAGGAGCTGCACTTCATGAAGATCCCTGTGAGCACTGACGTCACGGTCCGGGACAAGTCCGCCTGGGTCCGCTGGCTGCCCAACGCCCTGCCGGCGGCCGGCTACATCACGCTGGACAACTCCTCGGACCAGCGCCTCGACATCACCAAGATCACGAGCCCCCGATTACCAGAAGATCACGATCTACCAGACCACCACCGAGAGCGAGACCTCGAAGATGGTCAAACTGGACAAGGTCACCCTGTCCGCCAAGGGCGGCTTCGCCTTCACGCCGGGCGAGCACCACCTCATGCTGGAGAAGCCGACCCGCCTGATCAAGCCCGGCGACAACGCCAAGATCGTCTTCTTCCTGAGCGACGGCAAGGTCTTCAAGGCCCGCATCCCCGTGCGCACCTCCCCCGAGCTGTACTGACCCGCCCACGCACCCAGGAGAGCCGGACATGACCGTCTTCCACCTCGACCTCGGCGACAACCGGACCGAACCGCTGGACTCCGTCGCCCAGCTCGAACTCATCAACACCCCCGTCGACCTCGACACCTACCTCTCCGGTGACTACCGGGCCCCCGTGCCGCTGTGGGGCAGCGTGGTCCTCACCCGCGGCGACGACCGCCACGCCGCCACCACTCAGTGGGTCGAGGACGTCGAGAACACCGCCACCCACCAGGACGTCGTCCTCATCGCCGGCGACCCCGCCGACCCCACCTCCCGCCGCGTCCGCCTCGCCGACGCCTGGGCCAGCGCCACCTACCACCTCGACGAGGACGACGACCCCGACGCCTTCGCCATCACCTTCGCCGACATCACCGTAGAGAAGTAACCCACCCCACCCACCAGCAACGCAGGGCGGGCCCGTCACAGGCCATGGGCCCGCCCGCGTCAGCGAAGGGCTGCCCGCCTCGCTGCGCCTCCGCCTGGCCTGCTTGCCGCCAGGGTCGTCTCGCGCCGCCGCGGCCCTGGATGCTCGCCGCAACGACGTGGACGGCCGGGAGCAGGCCGAGGGTGTCGGTGACGATGAACCTCTTGCGGCCCTTGACCTTCTTGCCCGCGTCGAAGCCCCTCCAGGCAGCGGGACGGTGTCGGCGGTGCGGACCGACTGCGAGTCGATCAGGTCCGCACTCGGCTCTGCGTCGCGGCCATCGGCTTCACGGTGCCACCACGTGAAGTACCAGTACACCGTTGGCCACGGGGCGAAGTCCTTCGGAAGCTGTCGCCAGGCGCACCCGGTCCGCACCACGTAGAAGATCGCGTCCACGATCCGCCGCCGCGGATGCTTCTCCCCGCCGCCCGCCCTCCGGACCCACCCGCGGCGGCGAGAGCAACGGCTCCACCAGCGCCCACTGTTCATCCGTCAGGTCCGACGGATACCCGCCCCAACACGGCTCACGGTGAGCACGGTCTTACCGCTCACCGGCTCCTCCGCACCCAAGTGCTCGGCGGCGTCATCAACGAGTACGGATACGCGGCCTGACCAGCAGCGACCGGTTTCCGAACGGCACAGGATTCCCGCCTCACTCTCCCGAGTGGTCATGCGTGTCCCTCCAATCGGATCAGAGCCTCCTCCCATAGTGTTTGCGAACGAACCTTCGGCTCGTAGCCGGATCCCCGGAATTGGAGGCACCGAGCCAGATGACCGACGAGATCGTCCGTGCTGCGATCCACCCCGCCATCGGAATCGCCAGAGTCGGAAACTCACTGGAGGAGTATTACACCGCACCCGAGGTGCCCGACCCCGCGCCGCAGGACCCGGGCTTCTACAAGGACTCCGCCGGCGCGATCAAACGCGAGGCGGCGCGCTTTCGGGTCTACGGGTACAACGCCCTGGGCGAGGTGGTGGCCGAGCTGACGGCGGACAACGCCGATATCCGCTGGAGCGCGCACCTGGCGAACAAGAAGGCTGCCTGGTACCAGTTCCAGCTCGCTCTCGACATTCCCGACGCGGCGGGCGCCAAGGCGTCCGAGCTGCGTAACAAGGAGATCACCGGCGATCTCCGAAAAGACCTGATCATCGACCCGGGCCCGATCAGCATCAGCGGGAGAAATCTCTCAGGCCCCGACTTCCACTTCCGCGACGGCAAGTTCATGGGGAAGGAGGTCTATCTCGGGGAACTGCGCACCGACGAGGACGGGCACCTGCTGGTGCTCGGCGGCTTCGGCCAGTCGGCCTCCTACAACGGCAAGCCGATCACCACCTACGCCAACAACGACGGCTGGCACGACGACATCGGCGACGGCCCGGTCACGGCGACCGTCACCGTCGCCGGCCGCGCTCTGCCGGTCGACCCCGCCTGGGTCCTGGTCGCCCCGCCCAACTACGCCCCCGCGCTGAAGGGCATCCGCACCCTCTACGACCTGCTGTACGACGTGTTCGTCTGCGACGGATCGCTGCCGTTCCCGGACAGGGTCTCCTTCGCCCGCCACATCGCACCGGTGCTCCAGCGCTTCACCGATCATCAGTGGGTCAACCACGGCTTCGCCGGGTACTACGGACACGACGGCCTCGGCCAGGTCACCACCCCGCAGATGCTGGCACGGCTCAGCAGCAACGCCCCCACCCGCCGCGCGCTGCGCCGGCAGGTGTTCAACGCGCTGCGCGACTTCGGGCGCGACGGCGCCTCGCCCGTCCCCTGGCCCTGGCTGTACGGGGATGCGATGGCTATCCCGCCGCGCTCGCCGCTGCACCACATGGCGTTCTCCCCGACCCAGTACCGGATGTTCCAGTACTGGGCCGACGGCGACTTCGAGGACGACTGGGGCACCCTCGGGGCCACCCCGCCGCCCCGGACACTTGCCGAGGTGCGCCTCGCCGAGCAGCCGGCCGCGCTCGACCGAGCCGCACTGGACTTCTGCCTCGCCGACGCCTTCCACCCCGGCTGCGAAGTCACCTGGCCGATCCGGCACCCCTCGATGTACATGGCGCCGTTCCGGATCCGCCACCGCCCGGCCGACCGGCCCGAGCCCTCGTACGGCACGGTCCTCACCCCCGAGACCGCGCTGTCGGTGAACGGACCGCTGTACGCCCAGGCGCCGGGTGACCTCTCCCGGTGGATGGCCGTCCCGTGGCAGAGCGACACCGCCAGCTGCCGTTCCGGCTACGAGCTGTCCCTGGGTCCGCGCCACGACCCGTACCTGCCGACGTTCTGGCCGGCCCGGGTCCCCAACCACGTCCTCACCGAGGACGACTACCAGGTGGTCGTGGACGAGACCCGGCCGCTGGCCGAACGCACCGAGGCGTTCGAGCGGCGGGCCGTGTGGCTGCGCGGACTGCGCGGGCAGAACACCGACCAGCTCAACCAGATGATCGACGACTGGTACCGGCTCGGCATCGTCGAAGTGCGCGAGGGCGCCAAGGACTTCCCCGACCGGATCCAGGTGGAGTCCAGGCCCTCCATCGACCTCGAAGGCGTTCCGCTCACCCAGAACCTGGTGACGCTGCACGTGCCCCAGGCCGCAGACCCGGCCCTCGCGTCGGTGGCGGTCAACCAGGCGATCTCGGTCAGCGGTTACACCGCCGAAGAGGTGACGGCCGGCTTCATCGACAAGGTCGCGCCCTTCCGCGACAACGCCTGATGACCGGTCGGCGCACCGCCGCCGGCCGCCACTACGACGTGGTGGTCGCCGGCGGCGGACCGGCGGGCGCCGCCGCCGCCCTGACCCTGGCGCGCGCGGGCCGGACCGTCCTGCTCACGGACGCCGGGAACGGCCCGCCCAAGCTCGGCGAGGCCCTGCCCTCGGTGGCCAAGGTCCTGCTCGCCGACCTGGGCGCCGGTCAACGGCCCGTCGTGGCCGGCCACCTGACCTGCTACGCCAACCTCTCCGCCTGGGGATCGACCGCCCTGCGTCACACGGACTTCATCAACGACCCGAACGGGCCCGGCTGGCACCTGGACCGGGCTCGATTCGACCGGTGCCTGCGCGAAGCGGCCCGCTCGGCCGGCGCCGAAGTGGCGGAGCACACCACAGCACGTCCGAAGTCCCGCGCCACAGACGGGTGTTGGTCAGTCGCACTGCGCGGACCAGCCGAGCAGCGGATGGTCCGGTGCAACTGGCTGGTGGACGCCAGCGGCCGCCGGCGGGCGGTAGCCTCCGTCGGCCGGGCCGCCGCTCAGCGCACGGACGGCCTGGTCGCCACCTGTATGGACCTGGCACCCGACCCCACGGGCCGAGCGGGCGAGACCTGCTCGCTGGTCGAATCCGCCCAGGACGGCTGGTGGTACACCGCGCTGCTGCCCACCGGCCGCCGCCTGGTGGCCTACTTCACCGACGCCGACCTCGCCCCGCCCGCACCGCGCACCCGCTCGGACTTCGCCCGGCTGCTGCGTCAGACCCGGCACGTCGCGGCCCGGGCCGGCGCCCACCCGCTGCCCACCGACGCGACTCCGCGGCGGGCCCCCGCCCACTCCTCGCACCTCGACACTCCCACCGGCGACGGCTGGATCGCCGTCGGTGACGCCGCCACCGCCTTCGACCCGATCTCCTCCCAGGGCATCCTCACCGCCCTGCACACCGGTATGGCCGGAGCCTCGGCCCTGGCCGCCCACCTCGACGGCGACGGCCAGGCGCTGGAGTCCTACCGCGCCCAGGTCGCCGCGATCCTCACCGCCTACCGGCGCAACCACCACACGGTGTACAGCCTGGAAAGCCGTTGGAGCGACCGGATCTTCTGGCAGCGCCGGCACACGTCCCTACCGCATCCCTCCGCACCACAGCACAGCGTCCAAAAGGAGTTCGCATGACCACCCGTCACGACCACGAGCACGAGGACCCTTCGGTCCACTCCTTCATCTTGTCCGGCCGGGACACGGTCTTCGGCTACCACCTGGCCATGTTCGGCATGGCCGAGCACCGCTACCAGGTCGTGGTCGAGTACGACCTGCCCACCGACATCGTCGACATCTACCTCAAGGACCAGGCGGACCGCCCGGCCAGCTGGCACGCGGTGCGCAACACCGAGGACATGGTGCTGCCTCCGATCGGCGACGGCTCGGTCACCGAGTACCCGGCCCGCCTCGACCGGGTCACCCAGACCGGCAACGGCGAGGACCGGATCTGGGAGCCCATCTCGGGCGGCTTCACCGCGCGGGTCAAGCGGGTGCTGAACTTCCGCCGGTTCAGCGAGGAGCCCTTCCCCGCGCACCTCACCTACCTGCTCTACGGCCAGGGCAAGGAGGCTCACATCGCCCACCGCCTGGTCCGGCGCCCCCACTTCGAGCAGATCTTCACCCTCCGGCAGGTGCCCGACGGCGTCAAGGCCGACGATCTGGCGAACGCCGTCGAGATCACCATCCCCTCGGTGCCCGACAACGGGCACGACGGCCAGCCGTGGACCACCAGGCCGCTGTCCGACGGCAGCTACCCGGCCATGCTCCACCGCGGCAAGGCAGCCCCCACGCCGATCACACTCGACCTCGGTGACGAACGCTGGTGGAACATCACCACACTCAACGCCTGACGAGGCAGGGCCATGCACACCGATCCGCTGTCCCGCTTCCACGACGTGCTCACCCACTCCTGACCGGCTACTCCACAGTGGGAACTGCCGGCCTTCCGGATCGGGCACCACCACCCGATCCGGAAGGCCGGGACCAGCGCGAGAACTGGCCGATCCGCAGCCATGTCTCGAAGCGGTCCCCAGAACTGGGCGCAGCTGCGCGGAGCCGTTCACCTTGACGGCGGTGAAGCCGGCGTCGACCCGGGCCTGGGCGAGTTCGGCGACGGCACCGGTCGTGGGTACGTGAGCGGTGCGGGATGCGCTACGACGGATGCGGATCGAGACGGCGTCGAAGAACAACCCAGCGGACCTGATCAACATCGCGCTGGAGAAACCGGTGGACCGGGCTGGAGATCCCCCGGTTCTCGACGCTGGACGCGATGGCCTCCACGGTGCGGGGCCAGGTGAACGGGGAGATCCTGGCCGGGATCCGGGGGGTGCCCGCGCGCCGCTCGCAGGCGGCCAGCTGCCGGCGGAACCGGCCGGTTTCGGCCGCGTCCCATGGGCAGGTCCGCTCGGCGAGGACCGCCTGGGCCGCGCGCGCCGGGCGGACCCAGTGCCCGTTGGCGCCGAGCTCGTTGGCGTAGATGCTCTCCAGGACGTGGACCTCACACCGGCCGAGATTCGCCGTCTGCTGGCAGCTCGACCCCGGTCGCTGTGCTGCGGAAGGAGTTCGACGCTTTCCTCGCGATGAATCCGCTCTGGGACGGTGAGGGCAGTGCCTTGCAGGTCGTCGATACCACGCCTAGTACGATCGTGGTCCGTGCCCTGGCGACGTCGGCCAATGCCGATGACGCCTTCGAACTGCGCTGCCAGCTCCGTGAGCATCTGGTGGCCTACATCCGTGAGAACCACCCGCACGCGCTGCCCCGGGTGTCCGTCAGCCAGCTGCCTGGCCCGCACGCCGAACCCGGCCCTTCGTCGCCGGACCCTCACAGGCGGCAGAGGCATCGATCCACCGACATCGGGTAACGGGACGGGGACCGGCCCGAAGAGAGGAAAGGATCGACATGGCTGCGCCCAGTGATGAACTCCTCATTCCCGCGGGCCCCTGCCCCCGAGCAGGGCAGGCGACGAGGCTCCGGGCGGGGGCGCCGCCGGGGCGCTCCCGCCCGAGGGCCTCGCCATCGGGGATCGGCGCGAGGTCGCGCCCGCCGACGGCCGGGAGCTGACCCGGGTCCTGCTGCGCTGACTCGCCGGCCTGGAGGAGGGCTCCCGGGAGTACTCCTGCGTGCGGTCCACCCTGATCGAGCTGAATCTCTCGCTGGTGGCGCTGCGATCCGCCGCTTCGGCTCGCAGCGCCACCTCCGCGTAGACCTGATGCAGGTCGGTGCGATCGGCCTGATCAAGGCCATCGACCGTTTCGACCCCGACCACGGCGTCGGATTCACCACCTTCGCGCTGCCGACCATCCTCGGCGAGGTCCGCCGCCACTTCCGCGACACCACCTGGGCCGTCCACGTCCCCCGCCGGCTCCAGGAACTGCGCATCGGCCTGGCCAAGGCGCAGGAACAGCTGTCCCAGCAGCTGGACCGGGCGCCGACCGCAACCGAGCTGGGCGAGGGTCTGACCTGCGCTTGAGGGGGCGGGGCTCGGGGGGAGGGGTTGGGCCCGGGCGCCGCAGCGTCTTGGCCGGCCGTCGTGTGCTGCGTATGGTCGAAGAGCATTCGCAGAGCACTTCGGAGGGGACCATCACGACGATGGCGGCCGAGAACGGGTCGTAGATCATCGTTCCGAGGGCCGCCCGCCCGCCCGCGGTCGGGTCTGCCGTGGGCGGGGTCCTTGTGGATATCTGGCGGGCGGACGCCGAGGCAGTCGTTTGCACGGGGGTGGGAGACTTGGAGATCGACATCCTGGCACTGGCCGAGGAGGCGCTGACCTCGCTCGTCGGTGTCCGTCCGCCGGTGCTTGTGGTCGACCTTGAACGTGTCGGGTTCTGCGACTCCTGCGCCCTGAACCTGCTGCTGGGAACCCGCTTGTCGGCGCAGGCGGTGGGCGTCGAGTTCCGGCTGGCTGCCCCTGCCTCGGCGGTGAGGCGTGTGTTGGAACTGACTGGCGCGCAGGTGGTTTTCTCCGTCCACGCGTCGGTTCGTGCTGCTCTTGTGGGATGACGTCCTCTCGGTGTCCGGTGCCTGGTATGGCTGCGGGTGCCGGGAGGGCGACCGATCCGGCTGGGAGGGGCGACCGATCCGGGCGGGAGAGACATAATCCGAGGACCGGTGGGAAGCCGTCCGGGTGATCCGTCACCGCAGAGAGGGAAGGGGTACCCGCAGATGACGACCAGCCGGGGCACCCTCGACGGCGACCGGTCCGACGCTGGCACGTTGCTGCCGCCCGGTGGCCAGCGGCGGCGGCTGTACTTGGCCGGTCTGCCCCGACCCGTCGCCCGTGCCCGTGAGTTCACCGGCCAGACGCTCGCCGACTGGTCGTGGGCCGCACCCGCGTCCGGCGTCGACCCGGACGTCGTGGACGACGTGTTGCTGCTCGTGGCCGAACTCATCGCCAACGCGATGATGCACGCCGACGGCCCGCTGGAGCTCGTCCTCCAGGCCTTTGGGGCGCGGCTGCGGATCGAGGTCAGCGACGCTACCACCGCCCTGCCCGTTCCCCGCCGCCCGCACCACCCGGGGCTTCCCGGTGGTCATGGGCTGTTCATCGTCGAGCGCGTTGCCGACCGCTGGGGCGCCGAGCGGCACGGCCAGGGCAAGACCGTCTGGGCCGAGGTTGACGTCGACCGCCTGGCCCCGGGCCGCTGAGCACGCCGCACGCTGGCAGTCCCCTCGAAAGGCTCCCTCCAAGGATTCGAACAGACAGAAGAGCAGGCCGGTCGCGTGAGGCGACCGGCCTGCCGACGTGATGCGCCCCGCGGGATGGGCAGCACCGGCGCCGCTGATGCCGGTGCGGGTGACGTGATGTCAGGTCCGGGGCTGGCTCATCCCCCCTTCGGGGCTCTTGCTGATCTGCGGGGCTGGTTCGCGTTGCTCTGCAGTGCCGGCGTAACTGGCCTCGAGTCGGACTGCCCGACGAGTTGACGTACCACGTGCCGGTACCGGCAAGCGAACACGGATGAGGTCCGGTGCCCGATTCGGGCACCGGACCTCATCCGATGGTGGAGCGCCAGGCCCGGGTCGCACGGACTCTCCCTACTGAAAGTAGGGCGTGCTCTGGTAGCACCGCTGACGCCTGACGGGAGATCACCCTCTCCCGCGACGAGAGGAATACTAGCAGGTCAGCGACGGGGCTGAGCCGGGGGAGGCGGGGCATCCCGGGCGGCCCCCGGTGTTTCGGCCCTGCCGGTGTTTCCGTGGGGCCGGGGTCGTCGAGGGGGGTTTCGACCACGTGAGCGGCGAGCGCCTCCGGGGTATCGGTGGTTCCGGCGGCGGCGGCGGCGGCGGCGGGGCCGGGCGGAAGGCATGAATCCGCAGATCGGGGGCACCCGGACGCACACAGCGGTCGGCCCGTCCGAGAGCCCGGCCCGACGACGATACGGAGCACACGGTGACTGACCCTGCCCCGCCCTTCGGGGCCACACCCCGTCCGCCGGCCCCAGCCGGCCCGTCCGGCCCCCCGCTGGTGCCGGATCCCCCGGCTCCGCCAGGCGTGCCCGTGCCGCCGCCGGAACCGGAGCACCCCGCTCCCGCCCTGCCCCGTCCCGAGCCGGCGGCGCCGGAACCGGGCGAGCCCCGCACACCGGAACCGCCGGACTGAGCCGGAGCGGATTCCTGCCCCGGAGCTCCGGGGCAGGAATCCGCTCCGGCGGGGGAACGCCCGCCCTCGGCGCCCGTTCCGCCGTCGGCAGTCACCCGGGTGACCACCGGCCGCCGCCGGGCGCCCCGCCTTCGCGCGGCTGCGCACCACCGCCGGCACCAGCGCGAACGCCGTTGTCCGGACGGCGGTCACGCCCGGCCTCCGCCGCCGGGTGCTTCCCGGGGCGCGCGCGTTGGGGCCCGGCGGGTGGGGGCCCGGCGGCCGGTGTGCGCCGCGGCGTCGCTGTCGCCGAAGGACCCACCCGGCCGCCACACTGCCCCACGGCCCCGGATCAGGAAGCGCACCGCCGTCCGCCTCGGCGCTCTCGTCGCCGCCACCGCCGCCGGTCTGGGCCTCAGCGTCGGGATGGCGTCGGCCAGCACCGCCTACACGGCCGACGTTTCCGGCTGTGCCGGGGGCATGGTGGTCTCGTTCTACAGCGGGCACGACCACGTGCAGGGCTACGTGACCTCCACCATGGGCGACTACTGCAGCGTGGAGCTCCGGCAATCGAACGGCGGGCACTCGGGCGCGTCGACCCGGGGTGCCACGCAGTGGACCGCAGAACTCCTGGACGCCGGAATCACGTCGTACGTCGTCGTGTGCAACGGGAACACCGGCCGCTGCGCCACCAGTGCCTCGTACTGACAGGCCAGGCCGGTCCCGTCGTGGTCCCGCTCGGGGCCGGACCACGACGGGACCGTGCCGCTCCCTCCGGCCGGTCGGCCTTTTCGGTCGGCCTTGTCGGTTGGCCTTGTCGGTTGGCCTTGTCGGTTGGCCTTGTCGGTTGGCTCGCCGCGCCCGGGGAGCCGCCGCGTGCGGTCCACGGCCCGCGCGCACCGCCGTGCTCCCGGAAGGTCGCCACCGTGCCATCGGACAGCTTCGCCGCCCGGTTGTCGGTGTTCTCCGGGATGGTGCAGCCCGCCGGTGTGCAGCACCGCGTGAGCGTCGTTGGCGTGGGCGGCATCCGTGTCGTCGACGGCGTCGCCGACCGGCAGTACCCGGTGGCCCTGGCCGGTGAGGCCGTGGCGTGGAGGTGGGCGGCGAGCGGGGCGGCCTTGGTGCCGCCGGACCCGGTGCGGCCCTCGATCCGGGTGGAGAAGTGCCCGATGCCGGCCTCTCGGGCCTCGCGCACGAGCGTGTCGTGGGGGCACAGCGACAGCGGTGACTGGGTGTGGCCGGCCTTGGACAGGGCGGCCATCGGCTCGACGGCGCCCGGCGCACGCGCACCGGCGGGGAGCGCGGGTGGGCGAGGAAGGCTCGTCGTCGTACTGGCGCCGGCCGTCGTCGTCGTTGTCCAGCGGGACGGTTTGTGCTGTGCTGTTCTCGCCGTCGTGGCCGCGCCGTGTCACACCCGGCCGACGCGCAGCGCGGCCGCCGTTCACCCGGCCGGGCCGTGCGTCGGTACCGACTGCCGGGCAACGCGGCGCGATGATGAGGACGAGTGCCGCGGCGGCTGGCGCGATCTACGGCGAGGGCGGACGGGTGGCTGTCGAGGACTCCGTTCTGGCGAGGTTCTCGCGGACGTGCTGGCCGCGGCCCACCGCATCGCTCCGTCGGAGATCGCGGGGCTGGTCCAGGAAACCGCTGTGCGGCTGGGGCTGTCCCAGGCGAGTGTCTACGTGGCGGACGTGCAGCAACACGAACTGGTCGCCCTGCCCGGCCCGGCCCAGGCCGAACTCCTCGTCCAGGGAGGCCGGTCCAGCTGGAGACCATCGCGGTCGACACCTCGCTGGCCGGCCGCGCCTACCGCACCGAGTCCGTACAGACCGCTGCGGACAGGGACACCGGGCGGGGCTGGCTGCCGCTGGTGGACGGCATTGAACGCATCGGCGTCCTGAAGGTGGCCGCCCCGGTCCTGGATGCGGCGATGCTGGTGCGGTGCAAGGCCCTGGCATCCCTGACGGCCATGATCCTCGCGACCAAGCAGTACTGCAGCGACGTCCTGATCCAGACGGTACGCACCCGGCCGATGACGCTGCAGGCGGAGCTGCTCTGGCGTTCGTGCCGCCGCGGACGATCGGCACCACCGCGGTGACGTCCTCCGCCGTCCTGGAACCCGCGTACGAGATCGGCGGTGACGCCTTCGACCACAGCCTGGCCGGCACACTCCTGCACCTGACCCTGCTGGACGCCATGGGCCACGACCTCGCCTCCGGCGGCTGCAGCGCCGTGGCTCTCGCCGCCTGCCGCTCCACCCGCCGTGCCGGCGGCAGCCTCGTCGACATCGCCGAGCAAATCGACCGCACCCTGGCCCGGTGGATCCCCGACCGGCTGCTGACCTGCCTGATCGCCGACCTGGACACCGCCACCGGCCGGCTGGACTGGATCAACTGCGGCCACCCGGCACCGCTACTGCTGCGCGAGGGCCGCATCGTGACCGGCGCACTCGACCGACCCCCGCACCTGCCGCTGGGACTCGACAGCGCCGCTCCCCCGCCGCAGGTCCACACCGCCCGCCTGCAGCCCGGCGACCGGGTGCTGATGTTCACCGACGCGTCACCGAGGCCCGCTCGCCCGGCGGCGAACTCTTCGGCGAGCACCGCCTGGCCGACACCGTCGTCCGCGCCATGACCGACGGCCTGCCCGCGCCGGAAGCCCTACGCCGCCTCATCCAGCAGATCCTGCGCCACCAGGACCAGCAACTGCGCGACGACGCCACGATCCTGCTCACCGAGTGGCACCCGCAGCCGCGGCCGCCGGCAGGCAGGTGAGGACCCGAGCCGACGTCTGCCGGATTCCACAGCCGCGCGCGACGGCTCCCTCAGCGGCCACAGGACCGTCCCATCGTCCAGGAGCCCAGGCTCGCGGGTGCGTCTGCGGGTTGGGCTGTCTTATCAGTGGATCAAGGCCTTTCATGATCCACTCGTGGCGTGTGAAGATCTGACGAGCGAGCAATGGGCCAGGCCGGAGCCGTTGTTGCCGGTGGGCAAGAAGCCGCGGCGGCCTCCAGTCCGGTCGAAGCGCCGGCTGATCAACGGCATACGCCGGCGAACGCGCACCGGCGCGCCCTGGCGGAACGATCCCGCACACCACGGCGAGTGGGAGAGCGTCTACGGCCTCCTCCGGCGCCGGCAGCGCGACGGCACCTGGAGCCGGAGCCTCACCCAGCTGCAGGCCGGGGCCGACGCGAGAGGTCTGATCACCTGGGCCCTCGACCGACTCGAAGCCCTCGTCCGTCACCGGCTCAAGCGCCTGCAGTTCCGACCCGACGCCCTCGACGGCTTCATGGCCGGCACAGGCCTGAATCTCGACACCTCACCTCACCCTGACGAGCCGACGTCAGTAACGACCGTGTCACCGGCTCCAAACGAGCTCACGGCCTGTCAGCGGCCGTGATGGGGGTCCGGCCAAGGTGAGGCGGCTACCAGCCTCACCTTGGCCAGACCTCTGACAGACCCACTGCTATGGCTGCTATGGCGGCATGTCGGGACGTGTGTCGCGATCAGGGCGCGGGGTGTTGTCGGTCACCGGTGCGTCTTCGAGGCGGTGGGGGACTGGCACATGACGGTGATGACCTGGCGCATCGCGTCGCGTCGGTCCTGGTCAGGGATGTTGTCGTTGGGGGCGTCGATCATCGCGTAGCGATGGCGGATTCGATGCCGTCAATGTCGCGAGCATGGCACAGGGTGTTGCCGGTGGCGTGGTCGGCGAGAAGGAATTGGGTGCGGGCCCACCGCAGGGCGGGGCTGTCGTCCGTGGCCGTCGTGGTGGGTGTGGCGGTGCCGGCACAGGCGGTGAGAGCGGCGAGCATGGCCAGGGTGGCGGCTATGCGGGTGGTGGGTCGCAAGGTGTTCCTTCGGGGCGGTGGGTGTACGGCCGTGCCGACGCCCGCATGGGTTGTCGGCACGGCCGGCTGTTGATCGGTCAGCGGCCGGCGCGGATACGGCTGCCCTCGGCGGTGACGGCGCGGGCGCAGGCCGAGACCTCGACGGCGACCAGGATCGACGCGGCATTGTTGAACAGGATGCTCTCGCACTCCCGCCTCATCATCGAGCACCGTCCAGTGCTCCACCAGCTCGTCCACGCCCACCGGCTGCGCCCATGGCCCGCACGGCAGGACAAACCCAGACCAACGCGCACAACAGACCAAAGACCACCGCAGTTGGGGCTCATGACACGCTCGTTGACGGCACCCCGACACGCGGAAATCAGTGCCCGTTGACCGGGTCTTCCCGAAGCTCCCGGTCGGCATCGAACCTCCCCCTGGACGTGGCCGCCTGGTCGGTGGTCAGGATTTTTCTTCGGGAGACTTCATGGGCACCTGTCTTGAGCGTGCATCGCCG